>NZ_JAKZKV010000014.1 GCF_022808675.1 Parabacteroides sp. FAFU027 | reverse complement strand
TATGTTATAATGATAAATAAAGAAATTTAGGTGGTTATAGCATCGGGGTTCCACCTCTTCCCATTCCGAACAGAGAAGTTAAGCCCGATCACGCCGATGGTACTGCGCAAGTGGGAGAGTAGGTAGCCGCCTTTTAAGAAACCCTCATCAGGAAACTGGTGAGGGTTTTGTCGTTTTCTAAGGGGTTGATTCTTTCCGAAAAGGCAACTAACCCCTTCGGGGTAGTAACTATCTTCTTCCGTAAGGCTTCTATGTGGTTCGGGATAGTTTCTATGATATTCGGAAAGGCAACTATCTGATGCAAACAGGCGTCTATCTTCTTCGGAGAGACATCTATCTGCTTCGACTTGTCAACTATCCTCTGCTAAAAGGCTTCGACCTTGTGCGGTAGGCCAATTATCCCTGAGAAAAGCCGTCTATTTTCTACCGTAAGCCTGCTATGGATGGCGACGAAACATGTGGAAGTTAATTCAGCTATCCATTCGGATATACCCCAAAATTTGCCATCTCTTATCGTGCTAAACTGGAGTTGTGTTTGTTGTGGCACAAAATGGCATGACTATAGAACGGATGCGGAGGGGATTTGTTATCAAGAGGACTGCAATCCGCACCCAGGCGAGAGGGATAGAAGCGGAGAGCTTCCCGGACTGTATTTCAGGACGGGAACTCGCAGCGGATAGCCCGACCCGCAGGGGCTCGCCCTGATTATTTATTTGAATTTATGATATTTTCAAATCAGACATTTTTTTGAGTGCCTGCCATCAATGAATGACGTCTTTTCCCAAATTAAGACTTTCTACATTCAAAATCGTACTATTAGGCTGATACTCTTGGGCAAATTCACTATTTTTGTATCCTGAAATATTATACTTTACAACATAAGAATGAAGAACGCTTTAGTAAAAACAGACTTCAACTTTCCCGGACAGAAAAGTGTCTATCACGGAAAAGTGCGCGATGTGTATAACATCAACGATGAGTTATTGGTCATGATCGTTTCCGATCGTATCTCTGCTTTTGACGTTGTGCTGCCTAAAGGTATTCCTTATAAAGGGCAGATGTTGAATCAAATCGCAGCTAAATTCCTCGATGCAACTACTGATATCGTTCCTAACTGGAAACTGGCAACTCCGGATCCGATGGTTACTGTTGGTGTTCAGTGCAAATCTTTCCCTGTGGAAATGATTGTCCGCGGATACCTTTGCGGAAGTGCCTGGAGAGCCTATAAGAATGGCGTTCGCGAAATCTGTGGTGTGAAAATCCCCGATGGAATGCGCGAAAACGAACGTTTCCCGGAGCCAATTATCACTCCGACGACCAAGGCTGATCAGGGTTTCCATGATGAAGATATCTCAAAAGAAGAAATCCTTACACAAGGACTTGTTTCTCCTGAAGATTATGAAATGCTGGAAAAATACACCATGGCGCTCTTCAACAGAGGTAGCGAAATGGCTGCTCAACGTGGGTTGATTCTTGTGGATACCAAGTATGAATTTGGCAAACGTGATGGTAAAATCTACCTGATTGACGAAATCCACACACCAGATTCCTCTCGTTACTTTTACGTAGACTCTTACCAGGAGCTCTTCGAAAAAGGAGAAGCTCAGAAACAGCTTTCGAAAGAGTTTGTACGCGAATGGTTGATGGCAAACGGATTCCAGGGTAAAGATGGACAACAAGTTCCTGAAATGACCGACGAAATCGTAGATAGTATCAGTGAACGCTATATTGAGTTGTTCGAGAATATTTCTGGCGAGAAGTTTGAAAAGGCTGATATCTCTGAGGTTGCGGCCCGCATTGAAAAGAACGTTACGGCTTATTTGGCAAACAGATAAACGTTTTCCCGAAAAGTCTGATATTCAGTTACTGATTATCAGACTTTTCTTGCTTATAGCAAATCCTTTTTGGCAGACAGGTAAAGTACAACACACGACATTTATATGCAAAAATACGGTTTAATAGGTTATCCGCTTTCACATTCTTTCTCTCAGGGCTTTTTCAATGAAAAGTTCCAGTCGGAAGGGATTGAGGCTACTTACGAAAATTTTGAAATACCCACGATAGAGGATCTCCAGAAAGTACTTCTGGCAAATCCGGAACTAAATGGGTTAAATGTTACCATTCCTTACAAGGAGCAAGTAATCCAATATCTCGATGAGCTCGACGATACAGCTAAAAATATTGGAGCTGTTAACGTCATCAAGTTCGTCCGTGATAAAAAGAAACTGAAACTCAAAGGTTACAACTCTGATGTGATTGGATTTTCACAGTCCATAAGCGCATTTTTGAAACCTCATCATAAAAAAGCGCTAATCCTTGGTACCGGCGGTGCTTCTAAAGCGGTAAAATATGCATTGGAAAAACTGGGAATTGAATATACATTCGTTTCCCGCACTGCCATCAAAGGTCAGCTTTTCTACAACGAACTGACTGAAGAGGTGATGAAGGAGCACACAGTGATTGTAAATACAACTCCAGTGGGAATGTATCCGAAGATTGACGCTTGTCCGGATATCCCTTACCAATACATCACCGAACAACACCTGCTTTATGACCTGCTTTACAATCCTAACGAGACCAAGTTTATGAAACTGGGAGAGGAAAAAGGCGCAACGGTCGTTAACGGGCTGGAAATGTTGCTGCTTCAGGCATTTGCAGCCTGGGATATATGGCAACAAAAGCTCTAATTCGAATAGTTGATACATCATTTTTTTCAAACAAAAAATATTATGGCTAAACCATTTCATTATCAGGAACCATTCCCAATGGGAAAAGAAACTACCGAATATTATCTTTTGACCAAAGACTACGTTTCGGTATCTGAATTCGAAGGAATAGAAATTCTTAAAGTTGAAGCTGAAGGTCTCACCAAACTGGCAAATGCTGCCATGCGTGACGTTTCCTTCCTTCTTCGTCCCGAACATCAGGCTCAGGTAGCTTCGATTCTTAGCGACCCTGAAGCGAGCGAAAACGATAAATATGTGGCTTTGACCATGCTTCGTAACGCGGAAGTTGCAGCAAAAGGTGTATTACCTTTCTGTCAGGATACCGGTACAGCGATCATCATGGGTAAAAAAGGCCAGCAGGTTTTCACTACCGGTAATGACGAAGAGGCTCTTTCGCTTGGAGTTTATAAAACTTATACCGAAGAAAACCTTCGTTATTCTCAAAATGCACCTCTGGACATGTACAAAGAGGTGAATACCGGCTGTAACCTGCCTGCACAAATCGACCTTTATGCAACTCAGGGTATGGAATACAAATTCCTGTTGATGGCAAAAGGAGGCGGTTCTGCAAATAAAACTTACCTCTACCAGGAAACCAAAGCTTTGTTGAATCCGGAGACTTTGGTAAAATTCATGGTAGAAAAAATGAAATCGCTGGGTACTGCGGCTTGTCCTCCTTACCACATCGCTTTCGTAATCGGTGGTACATCTGCTGAAGCAAATCTCAAAGCTGTAAAACTGGCTTCTGCCAAGTATTACGATCACTTACCATCCGAAGGAAACGAATTCGGGCAGGCTTTCCGTGATATCGAACTGGAGAAAACCGTATTGAAAGCCGCTCAGGAACTGGGATTAGGGGCTCAATTCGGAGGAAAATATTTTGCACACGACGTTCGCGTGATCCGTATGCCTCGCCACGGTGCTTCTTGTCCGGTGGGTATGGGCGTATCTTGTTCAGCTGACCGTAACATCAAAGCTAAGATCAACAAAGACGGTATCTGGATTGAGAAAATGGAAGATAATCCCGGTCGCTTCATTCCTGAAGAATTGCGCCAGGCCGGAGAAGGCAATGCTATTAAGATTAACCTGAACCAACCTATGAGCGATATTTTGAAAGAACTTTCTAAGTATCCGGTATCGACACGCTTGTCTCTTAATGGGACCATTATTGTTGGTCGAGACATTGCTCATGCAAAAATCAAAGAGAGAATCGATGCCGGTCTGGGTATTCCGGAGTACCTTAAAAATCACCCGATTTATTATGCTGGTCCTGCTAAAACTCCTGCCGGAATGCCTTCTGGTTCATTCGGACCAACTACCGCAGGCCGAATGGACTCTTATGTTGATCTGTTCCAGTCATTGGGAGGCAGCATGATTATGATTGCGAAAGGTAATCGTAGCAAACAAGTAACAGATGCTTGTAACAAATACGGCGGTTTCTACCTGGGAAGTATTGGAGGTCCGGCCGCTATTCTGGCACAAAATAATATCAAGAAAGTCGAGTGTCTGGAATATCCAGAATTGGGTATGGAAGCAATCTGGAAAATAGAGGTAGAGAACTTTCCTGCTTTCATTCTTGTAGACGATAAAGGAAACGATTTCTTTGAGCAAATAAAACCGGCTCCTACTTGCGTAAAATAAGAAAGTGAGGCAGTTACGATTTTAAATCGGGCCTGATTCAATTCTTAAATTACGAGAAATGGGGCAATTAAATTGGCGCAAAAGTTGGGTATTCGAAAAACAATACCTAATTTTGCGCCACTTTACTTTGTAAAATATTAAAACACAAAATAATTATGATCGTAGTACCTGTAAAAGAAGGCGAAAACATTGAGAAAGCGCTGAAAAAATTCAAACGTAAATTTGAAAAAACCGGAGTTGTAAAAGAACTAAGAAGACGTCAGGCGTTTGCGAAACCGTCTGTAGTTGGAAGACAGAAAAAACTTCGCGCAGTTTACGTTCAGCAATTACACCTGAACGAAGATTAATTCTCGCCCATTACTTGATAAAGTAATACTTTTCGCTTAACTTCGTTGTAAATCCTATTACAACGAGAGTGATAACGACAGAAAAATTCCTAGAATATTTACAGTATGAGAGGAACTACTCCTCCCATACTGTTTTGTCGTATCGCAAAGACCTTGAACAATTCTCCTCTTTTATCACCCGGCAATGCGGTGAATTCTCCATTCTGACTATTGATAGTGATCTTATCCGGCTCTGGATAGTTGACTTAATGGAGCAAAAAAACACGCCTTCGACTGTAAAAAGAAAATTAAGTGCAATTAAATCGTACTTTAAATTCCTTATCCGTCAGGGGGTAACAAAAAAAAATCCAACAAACGGCATTTCCGGCCCCAAGAATTCAAAAAAGATTCCTATATTTGTCAAAGAGGCAGATATGGATGTCCTCCTTGATCATTCCGAATTTGGAAGCGGTTTTGAGGCTGTCCGAAACAAATTAATCATCCATCTGTTTTATATTACAGGAGTACGCCGTGCTGAAATCCTGGATTTAATGGATTCCGATATTGATTTTTCTACCCAGGCTATCAAGGTAACCGGAAAAAGAAACAAGCAACGGATTATTCCATTTGGAGATGAAACACACGATCTGCTTATAAAATATCTCGAAGAGCGGGATGTTAGAATTGGCATCGGAGACGGACACGTATTTGTAAAAGAAGACGGGGCGAAACTTTACCCCATGCTCCTTTACCGCATAGTGAAAAACAAACTATCAGAAACCACGACCTTATCTAAAAGAAGCCCACACATTCTACGCCACACCTTCGCGACTTCCATGCTTAATCACGGAGCTGAGCTTAACTCCGTAAAAGAGCTTTTGGGGCATAGTTCATTGGCAGCGACAGAAGTATATACGCATACTACATTTGAAGAATTAAAAAAGTCTTACAATGCAGCTCATCCCAGAGCTGCAGATTCTAAAAAAGGAGGTTAATATGGAAACCAGAATTCAATCCGTACATTTCGATGCGTCAGTAAATTTGATTTCATTCATCGAAAAAAAAGTTTCTAAGTTAGATCAATACCACGATGGCGTAATTTCAGCGGAAATCACACTGAAAGTAGTAAAACCGGAAACATTCAATAATAAAGAAGCTAACATTCTTATTAAAGTTCCTCAGTCTGAGCCGCTTTGTTCTGTAAAAGTAGCTGATTCTTTCGAGGAGGCTGTGGATGTATGCTGTGATGCGTTGGCAAAGCAGTTGCTCAAACTGAAGGAAAAAATCAGAGAAAAGTAAAAATAATCGGGAAATATTTTTGCAGTTTAAAATTTATGCCTAATTTTGCACCCGCTTCGCCCCACTAACAGGGCAAGCGGGTGTAAGTTTGCCTCTATAGCTCAGTTGGCCAGAGCACGTGATTTGTAATCTCGGGGTCGTGGGTTCGAATCCCTCTGGAGGCTCAAAAGTTCATTTACTTAATAGTATTCTCAGGGCGGTTACCAGAGTGGCCAAATGGGGCAGACTGTAAATCTGCTGGTTTTCACCTTCGGTGGTTCGAATCCATCACCGCCCACAAATAGCTTATCGTCTTCCGGTAGGTATATTGCGGGAGTAGCTCAGTCGATAGAGCATTAGCCTTCCAAGCTGAGGGTCGCGGGTTTGAGTCCCGTCTCCCGCTCTATTTTCCCGCCGTTGTAGCTCAGCGGTAGAGCACTTCCTTGGTAAGGAAGAGGTCCCGGGTTCAAGTCCCGGCAACGGCTCTTTGTAAAAGAAGCTAATCATTAATCTTTTTATAATAGAACAATCATGGCAAAAGAGGTATTTAAACGTGACAAACCGCACGTTAACATTGGTACCATTGGTCACGTTGACCACGGTAAAACTACTTTGACCGCTGCTATTACCACAGTATTGGCTAAAAAAGGTCTGTCTGAACTGAAATCATTCGACCAGATTGACAATGCTCCTGAAGAAAAAGAACGTGGTATCACCATCAACACTGCACACGTAGAATATCAGACTGAAAACCGTCACTATGCACACGTGGACTGTCCAGGTCACGCAGACTACGTTAAAAACATGGTTACCGGTGCTGCTCAGATGGACGGTGCAATCATCGTAGTTGCTGCTACTGATGGTCCTATGCCTCAAACCCGCGAGCACATCCTTTTGGCTCGTCAGGTAAACGTTCCTCGTCTTGTTGTATTCATGAACAAATGTGACATGGTTGAAGACGAAGAAATGTTGGAACTTGTTGAAATGGAAATGAGAGAATTGCTTTCTTTCTACCAGTTTGATGGTGACAATACTCCTGTTATTCGTGGTTCTGCTCTTGGCGGTTTGAATGGCGTTCAGCAGTGGGAAGATAAAATTATGGAGTTGATGGATGCTGTTGATACATGGATTCCACTTCCTCCACGTGAAATCGATAAGCCTTTCTTGATGCCTGTTGAAGATGTATTCTCGATCACTGGTCGTGGTACTGTAGCAACTGGACGTATCGAAACCGGTATCATCAAAACAGGTGAAGAGGTTCAAATCATCGGTCTTGGTGCAGAAGCTAAGAAATCAGTTGTAACCGGTGTGGAAATGTTCCGCAAAATCCTTGACAGAGGTGAAGCTGGTGATAACGTTGGTTTGCTGCTTCGTGGTATCGACAAAGATCAAATCAAACGTGGTATGGTTATCTGTCACCCAGGACAGGTTAAACCTCACACTAAATTCAAAGCTGAGGTTTATATCCTTAAGAAAGAAGAAGGTGGTCGTCACACTCCATTCCACAACAAATACCGCCCTCAGTTCTACATCCGTACATTGGACGTAACTGGTGAGATTACTTTGCCAGAAGGAACTGAAATGGTTATGCCAGGTGATAACTTGACTATCAACGTAGAGTTGATTTACCCAGTAGCTTGTGACCTTGGTTTGCGTTTCGCAATCCGTGAAGGTGGACGTACTGTAGGTGCAGGTCAGATCACAGAAATCACAGAGTAATTATATACTCGAAATAAATCCAGCCGGTCTCATAGAGACCGGCAACTTACGGGTCTAGCTCAGTTGGTAGAGCATCGGTCTCCAAAACCGAGTGTCGGGAGTTCGAGTCTCTCGACCCGTGCTAAGTCGTTGACGAAATGAAGACAATCATTGAAAAAATAAAAGAATCTTATAGCGAACTTGTATATAAGACTTCTTGGCCCACCAAATCAGAACTTAGCAATAGTGCTGTTGTTGTTATGTTTGCTTCCCTATTAATAGCACTGCTGGTTTTTGGCATCGACTTTAGTTTCGAGAAGGTTATGCAATTCTTCTACTCAAAAGTTTTCTAATTCAGGAGGTTTTTTATACATGGCTGAAGTTAGAAAAGAATGGTACGTACTGCGTGCCATTAGTGGTAAAGAGGGCAAAGTAAAAGAGTATCTTGATGCAGAAATCAAGAATACAAACATGAAAGACTTTGTTTTCCAAGTGCTTATCCCAACAGAAAAAACCGTTCACGTACGTAATGGAAAAAAAGTAACTTCTGAAAGAAGTCTTTTTCCCGGATATGTATTGATTGAGGCTATTCTGCTAGGTGAAATAGCGCATAGATTGCGTAATATTCCAAATGTTATCGGCTTTTTAGGCGGTAACGAAAAACCGGTTCCTCTCAGACAATCAGAAGTAAATCGTATTTTAGGAGCAGTAGATGAACTGCAAGAGATTGAATCAGATCTCAAGCTTTCGTTTATGGTTGGTGAAACTGTCAAGGTTAACCATGGCCCATTCAGCGGGTTCTTCGGAGAGATAAAAGAGGTAAATGCCGAAAAGAAGAAACTCAAAGTATCGGTCAAGATCTTCGGGCGTGATACACTGCTCGAATTAGGTTATCTGCAAGTCGATAAAGAGTAGTCGATTTGGTTACGCGAATTTCGACTAATCTTGATTGTGAACAACAAAAACTGAATCAAAATGGCAAAAGAAGTTGCTGGACAAATTAAATTACAAATTAAAGGAGGCGCAGCAAACCCATCACCTCCCGTAGGACCTGCACTTGGTTCGAAAGGGATCAACATCATGGAGTTCTGCAAGCAATTTAATGCCAGAACCCAAGACAAAGCTGGTAAAGTTTTGCCTGTTGTAATTACCTACTATTCAGACAAGTCTTTCGATTTTGTTGTAAAAACTCCCCCAGTTGCCATTCAATTACTTGAAGCTACTAAGCTAAAAAGCGGTTCTGCTGAGCCTAACCGTAAAAAAGTTGCTGAAGTAAACTGGGATCAGGTAAAACAAATCGCAGAAGATAAAATGGCTGATTTGAACTGCTTTACACTGGACTCAGCCATGAGAATGGTTGCTGGTACAGCTCGCAGTATGGGTATCACTGTTAAAGGGGAATTCCCGTCAAATAACTAATAAACTTCAATTGAAATGAGTAAACTGACAAAAAATCAGAAATTAGCTTTAAGCAAAATTGAAGCAGGGAAGACTTATACTTTAAAAGAAGCATCTGAACTGGTTAAAGAAATTACTACTACCAAATTTGACGCTTCTGTAGACGTAGATGTACGTCTAGGTGTTGACCCACGTAAAGCTAATCAAATGGTTCGTGGTGTAGTTTCACTACCTCACGGAACAGGTAAGCAAATCAGGGTTCTTGCATTGTGTACTCCTGACCAGGAAGCAGCTGCAAAAGAAGCAGGTGCTGACTATGTTGGACTTGACGAATATATTGAAAAAATCAAAGGTGGTTGGACTGATATCGACGTTATCATTACACAACCTGCTATTATGGGTAAAATCGGTGCCCTTGGACGCGTATTAGGTCCTCGCGGTTTGATGCCTAACCCCAAAAGCGGTACTGTAACTAACGAAATTGGTAAAGCCGTATCTGAAGTAAAACAAGGTAAAATTGACTTTAAAGTTGATAAAACCGGTATCGTTCACACTTCAATCGGTAAAGTATCTTTCAGCGCTGATAAAATCCAGGATAACGCCAAAGAATTTATCAATACATTGGTTAAGCTTAAACCAAGTGCTGCAAAAGGAACCTATATCAAGAGTATCTTTCTTTCAAGTACAATGAGCCCGGGTATTAAAATCGACCCTAAATCAGTAGATGAACATTAAAAAATTGAGGACTTATGAGAAAGGAAGATAAAGTTACAACTGTAGAACAGATAGCAGGAACTATCAAAGAATACGGATGCTTCTACCTGACTAATACAGCATCATTGAATGCTGATAAAACTAGCCAGTTGAGAAGAGAGTGTTACAGAAACGATATTAAACTGCTTGTTGTAAAAAACACTTTGCTTAAAAAAGCGCTCGAAAGCCTTGAAGGAGACTATTCTCCTCTCTTCGGTTCTTTGAAAGGATCTACTGCGATCATGTTTTCTAACGTAGGAAATGCTCCTGCAAAACTGATCAAAGATTTCAAAAAAGGCGCTAATGATATTCCTGAGCTTAAAGCTGCATATGTTGAAGAAAGCTTCTATGTAGGGGCTAACCAATTGGATGCTCTTATTAATATCAAAAGCAAAAACGAGCTTATCGGAGATGTTATTGGATTGCTTCAATCACCAGCGAAGAACGTTATTTCGGCTCTTCAATCAGGTGGAAATACAATTCATGGCGTCCTGAAAACCCTCGCTGAAAGATAAAATTTAAACAAAAACTAATTAGTAACAAACATTAAAATTATACTAAAATGGCAGATTTGAAAGCTTTTGCTGAACAACTAGTAAACTTGACTGTAAAAGAAGTTAACGAACTTGCTGAAATCCTGAAATCAGAATACGGAATCGAACCTGCTGCTGCAGCTGTTGCTGTTGCTGCTGGTCCTGCTGCTGGTCCTGCTGCTGAAGAAAAATCATCTTTCGATGTTATCTTGAAATCAGCTGGTGCTAACAAATTGGCAGTAGTTAAACTGGTTAAAGAACTGACTGGTCTTGGATTGAAAGAAGCTAAAGACTTAGTTGACGGAGCTCCTAGCAAATTGAAAGAAGGTGTAGCTAAAGATGAAGCTGATGCACTGAAAAAACAACTTGAAGAAGGCGGAGCTGAAGTTGAACTCGCATAATTTATCCTTATAAAAGGAATGATGGTTAAGAATCCCCTTATTGGGGGTTCTTAACCTTTTTGCGCTTATATTTTTTTATTCGGTTCAATTAATCTACTTACAATGTCTTCAACAAATAGCAAACAAAGGGTAAATTTCGCTTCTATTAAAAATCCGCTTCCTTATCCGGATTTTTTGGAAGTTCAATTGAAGTCATTTCAAGACTTTCTTCAGTTGGATACTCCCTTGGACAAACACAAAAACGAGGGGCTATATAAAGTATTTGCAGAAAACTTCCCGATTGCAGATACCCGAAACAATTTCGTACTCGAGTTCCTCGACTATTTTATTGATCCTCCCCGTTATACCATCGATGAATGTATAGAAAGAGGATTGACTTACAGCGTACCTTTGAAGGCTAAGCTGAAGTTGTACTGTACAGATCCCGACCACGAAGATTTTGACACCGTGATTCAGGATGTGTATCTGGGTCCTATTCCTTACATGACCGAAAAAGGTACGTTTGTTATCAATGGAGCAGAGCGCGTAATTGTATCTCAGTTACACCGTTCACCCGGCGTATTCTTTGGTCAAAGCGTACACGCTAACGGTACCAAGCTTTACTCAGCCCGTATTATTCCTTTTAAAGGTTCATGGATTGAGTTTGCAACTGACATCAACAATGTCATGTATGCATATATCGACCGTAAAAAGAAATTGCCTGTTACGACATTGTTAAGAGCTATCGGATTTGAAAACGACAAGGATATTCTTGAAATTTTCGGTCTGGCAGAAGATGTAAAAACAACCAAAGCTAACCTCAAAAAAGCAGTTGGTCGTAAACTTGCTGCCCGTGTTTTGAAAACCTGGGTAGAAGACTTTGTTGACGAAGATACCGGAGAGGTTGTTTCTATAGAGCGTAACGAGGTAATCATCGACCGTGAAACTGTACTCGAAGAAGATCACATCGATGAAATCGTTGAATCAGGTGTAGAAAACATTCTTCTTCACAAAGAAGAATTGAACTCTTCTGATTATGCTATTATCTACAATACATTACAGAAAGACCCTAGTAACTCTGAAAAAGAGGCTGTCCTCTATATTTACCGACAACTTCGTAATGCTGAGCCTGCTGATGATGCAAGTGCTCGTGAGGTAATCAATGGTCTGTTCTTCTCTGAAAAGAGATATGACCTAGGAGAAGTTGGTCGTTACCGTATCAATAAAAAATTGACTCTTGATATCGACGTTGATACTAAAGTATTGACCCGTGAAGATATTATAGCAATCATTCGTCACCTCATCCAGCTGATCAACTCAAAAACAGACGTGGATGATATTGACCACTTGAGTAACCGTCGTGTACGTACCGTAGGTGAGCAACTTTATAACCAATTTGGTGTAGGTCTTGCACGTATGGCTCGTACTATTCGTGAACGCATGAATGTTCGCGATAACGAGGTGTTTACTCCGATTGATTTGATTAACGCAAAAACTATTTCTTCGGTAATCAATTCATTCTTTGGTACCAATGCACTTTCCCAGTTCATGGACCAAACCAACCCATTGGCAGAGATGACTCACAAACGTCGTATGTCTGCTCTCGGACCTGGTGGTCTTTCACGTGAACGTGCAGGTTTCGAGGTTCGAGACGTTCACTTTACTCACTATGGTCGTCTTTGTCCGATTGAAACTCCGGAGGGGCCGAACATCGGTTTGATTTCGTCTCTTTGTGTTTATGCGAAGATTAACGAGTTGGGCTTTATCGAAACTCCGTACCGTACTGTAACTGAAGGTAAAGTTGATGTTTCTGAAGAAGGTATCGTTTACCTGACTGCCGAAGAGGAAGAAGGTCAAATTATCGCGCAAGGTAATGCTCCGTTGGATGATAACGGAAAATTTATCAATAACCGCGTAAAAGCTCGTCAGGAAGGAGACTTCCCGGTTGTTGAGCCAAGTGAAGTTCAACTGATGGACGTTTCTCCAACTCAGATTGCTTCGATTGCGGCATCTTTGATTCCGTTCCTTGAGCACGATGACGCGAACCGTGCATTGATGGGATCGAACATGATGCGCCAGGCAGTACCTCTTCTTCGTGCTGAGGCTCCGATTGTCGGAACCGGCATCGAAGGTCAGATCATTCAAGACTCAAGAACTCAGCTTATGGCTGAACGTCCGGGGGTGATCGAGTTTGTAGATGCTACCTGTATCCGTATTAAATATGACAGAAGCGAAGAAGAGGAATTCCTCAGCTTTGAAACTTCTGTAAAAGAATATAACATTCCGAAGTTCAGAAAAACCAACCAAAGTACCACTATTGACCTTCGTCCGATTTGTAAAGCTGGTCAGCGTGTGACTACCGGTCAGATTCTGACAGAAGGTTATTCAACCCAAAATGGTGAATTGGCTATCGGTAAGAACCTGAAAGTGGCGTTCATGCCTTGGAAAGGTTACAACTTCGAGGATGCGATCGTGTTGAACGAACGTATTGTTCGTGAAGATGTCTTTACTTCCGTTCACGTTGATGAGTATTCTCTTGAAGTACGCGAAACAAAACGCGGTATGGAAGAGCTTACTTCAGACATTCCTAACGTAAGTGAAGAGGCTACTAAAGACCTGGATGAAAGAGGTATCGTGCGTGTTGGTGCAATGATCAAGCCAGGCGACATCATGATCGGTAAGATTACTCCAAAAGGAGAATCAGATCCTTCTCCGGAAGAAAAACTTCTTCGTGCAATCTTCGGTGACAAAGCCGGTGATGTAAAAGATGCTTCATTGAAAGCAACTCCATCTCTTAATGGTGTTGTTATCGGTACAAACCTATTCTCACGTGCTGTGAAGAAACGCAAATCACGCTTAAGTGACAAAGCTCTTCTTCCAAAGCTCGATGAAGAATACGAAGAAAAACTGAACGAACTGAAAGAGGTTTTGGTTGAAAAACTTTTAGTTTTGACCAATAACAAGACTTCTCAGGGCGTGAAAGATTACTTAGGGGCAGAGGTTATTACCAAAGGGTCCAAGTTTACTCACAAAAACCTGTTTGATCTTGACTATTTCAGCATCCAGGTAAGTAAATGGACCACAGACAACACAACCAACGACCAGATCAAGACTGTTGTCATGAACTACGTACGCAAGTTCAAAGAGATTGATGCGGAATTGAAACGTAAGAAGTTTGACATCACCATTGGAGATGAACTTCCATCAGGTATTATTCAGTTGGCGAAAGTTTACATTGCTAAAAAACGTAAGATCTGTGTAGGTGATAAAATGGCAGGTCGTCACGGTAATAAAGGTATCGTTTCGAAAATCGTACGTCAGGAGGATATGCCATTCCTCGAAGATGGTACGCCTGTTGATATCGTGTTGAACCCTCTGGGTGTACCTTCACGTATGAACCTTGGTCAGATCTTTGAAACTGTTCTTGGATGGGCAGGTCAGAAACTGGGAGAGAAATTTGCAACTCCTATTTTCGATGGTGCTCACCTGGAAGACCTGAATGACTGGACAGACAAAGCAGGTGTTCCTCGTTATGGTAAAACTTACCTGCACGATGGTGGTACTGGTGAGCGTTTCGACCAGCCAGCAACAGTAGGTATCATTTACATGCTGAAACTGGGTCACATGGTTGAAGATAAAATGCACGCCCGTTCTATCGGACCATACTCTCTTATTACGCAACAGCCTCTTGGAGGTAAGGCTCAATTCGGGGGCCAGCGTTTCGGAGAGATGGAGGTTTGGGCACTCGAAGCTTTCGGTGCTGCTCACATCCTGCAGGAAATCCTTACCATCAAATCAGACGACGTTATCGGTCGCTCGAAAGCTTACGAAGCTATCGTTAAAGGTGATCAACTCCCAACACCGGGAATTCCTGAATCACTTAACGTATTGCTCCACGAGCTGAAAGGTCTTGGACTTAGCGTTTCTCTTGATTAATTCTTAATTACAAATCAGCCGGCTCCTTTATTTGAATAAAGGATCCGGCTCTCTATACAGATTTCAACAACTCTTTATATACATAAAATATGGCATTTAGAAAAGAGAATAAAGTAAAGAGTAATTTCAGCAAGATTTCGATCGGTCTGGCTTCTCCGGAAGAGATTCTGGAAGGTTCAAGCGGCGAAGTGCTGAAACCGGAAACCATTAACTACCGTACATACAAACCAGAACGTGACGGTTTGTTTTGCGAGCGTATCTTTGGTCCGGTTAAAGATTACGAATGCCACTGTGGTAAATACAAACGTATCCGTTACAAAGGCATCGTTTGTGACCGTTGCGGTGTGGAAGTTACAGAGAAAAAAGTTCGTCGCGAACGTATGGGACACATCCAGTTGGTTGTGCCTGTAGCACACATCTGGTACTTTCGTTCATTACCAAATAAAATCGGTTACCTGCTGGGTATTCCGACTAAAAAACTGGATGCCATTGTTTACTATGAGCGTTACGTTGTTATTCAGGCTGGTATCAAGGCTGAAGACGGCATCGAAAATCAGCAATTGCTTTCAGAAGAAGAATACCTCGATATTCTCGATACTCTTCCAAGAGAAAATCAACTCCTTGATGACACTGATCCTAACAAGTTCATTGCAAAAATGGGTGCAGATGCACTTTATGAAATGCTGACTCGTCTGGATTTGGATACTTTATCATACGATCTACGTCACCGCGCAAGCACTGACGGTTCTCAGCAACGTAAAGCTGAAGCGTTGAAACGTCTTCAGGTTGTTGAATCGTTCCGTGCGTCTAAAGGCCGTAACCGTCCTGAGTGGATGGTGATGAGAATTATCCCTGTAATACCACCAGAACTTCGTCCTCTTGTGCCTCTCGATGGTGGACGTTTCGCAACTTCTGACTTGAATGACCTTTATCGTCGTGTTATCATTCGTAACAACCGTCTGAAACGTCTGATCGAGATCAAAGCTCCGGAAGTAATCCTGCGTAACGAAAAACGTATGCTTCAGGAAGCGGTTGACTCATTGCTTGATAACTCACGTAAATCTAGTGCTGTTAAAACGGATGCAAACCGTCCTTTGAAATCTCTTTCAGACAGTTTGAAAGGAAAACAAGGTCGTTTCCGTCAAAACTTGTTGGGTAAACGTGTTGACTACTCTGCACGTTCGGTAATCGTTGTTGGTCCTGAGTTGAAAATGCATGAGTGCGGTTTGCCAAAAACTATGGCTGCCGAGCTGTTCAAACCATTCGTAATTCGTAAACTGATTGAACGCGGAATCGTAAAAACCGTAAAATCAGCGAAAAAAATAGTTGACCGAAAAGATCCTGTTGTTTGGGATATTTTGGAACACGTGATGAAAGGACACCCTGTCCTCCTTAACCGTGCCCCGACCCTTCACCGACTTGGTATCCAGGCGTTCCAGCCTAAAATGATTGAAGGAAAAGCTATCCAGCTTCACCCGCTTTCATGTACGGCGTTCAACGCGGACTTTGACGGTGACCAGATGGCGGTTCACTTGCCATTGAGCAATGAAGCTGTTCTGGAAGCTCAAATGTTGATGCTTGCTTCACACAACATCCTTAACCCTGCGAACGGTGCTCCTATTACCGTACCTTCTCAGGACATGGTTTTGGGTCTTTATTATATTTCAAAACTACGTCCTGGCGCAAAAGGATCTGGTTTGAAATTCTACGGACCAGAAGAAGCGATCATCGCATACAACGAGGGTAAAGTTACTCTTCAGGCTCCTATTCAGGTGATTGTTGACGACTTGGATGAGAATGGAAACGTTGTGAAAATGATGCGCGAAACATCAGTTGGCCGTGTCATGGTAAACGAGTTTACTCCGAAAGAAGTAGGATTCATCAACGAAATCCTTTCTAAGAAGTCTCTTCGTGATATCATCGGTAACGTGATCAAAATCTGTGGAGTTGCCCGTACGGCTCAATTCCTTGATGATATCAAAGACTTAGGTTACAAAATGGCGTTCCGTGGCGGACTTTCGTTCAACTTGGCAGACGTTATTATTCCTGAGGAAAAAGATAAACTCGTACAGGAAGGTTATGATGAAGTTCAGCAGATTATGGACAACTATAACATGGGATTCATCACCAACAACGAGCGTTACAACCAGATTATTGATACCTGGACACACGTTAACTCGAAGTTGTCTAACATTCTGATGAAACAGCTTGCATCAGACAACCAGGGATTTAACTCTGTGTACATGATGCTTGACTCAGGTGCCCGTGGTTCTAAAGAACAGATTCGCCAGCTGTCCGGTATGCGTGGTCTTATGGCTAAACCGCAGAAATCAGGTGCAGAAGGTGGTCAGATTATCGAGAACCCGATCTTGTCAAACTTTAAAGAGGGGCTGTCGGTACTTGAGTACTTTATCTCAACCCACGGTGCTCGTAAAGGTCTTGCGGATACCGCGTTGAAAACTGCGGATGCAGGATACCTGACCCGTCGTCTGGTTGACGTTTCCCAAGACGTTATTATTCATGAAGAAGACTGTGGTACACTTCGTGGTTTGACTTGTATGGAGTTGAAAAACAACGAAGAGGTTATCGCTTCTCTATACGAAAGAATCCTCGGTCGTGTATCTGTACACGATATCCAACACCCGCTTACTGGTGAAATCATCGTTGAGTCAGGTGAGGAAATTACCGAAGATGCAGCTAAGAAAATTCAGGATTCTCCGATCGAACGCGTTGAAATCCGTTCGGTATTGACCTGTGAATCACGTAAAGGTGTTTGTGCGAAATGTTACGGTCGTAACCTTGCTACAAACAAAATGGTTCAGAAGGGGGAAGCCGTTGGGGTTATCGCTGCTCAGTCAATCGGTGAGCCGGGTACTCAGCTTACACTTCGTACGTTCCACGTAGGGGGTATCGCATCGAACATCGCTGCCGTTTCAAGTGCAACGTCACGTTACGACGGTATTCTCGAAATTGAGGAGCTCCGTACTGTAGATGCAGCTGATGAAAACGGTAAAGAAATCCAGGTTGTTGTAGGTCGTCTTGCTGAAATGCGTATCATCGACCCGAACACGAAGATTATCCTTACTACACAAAATATCCCTTACGGTTCGAAATTGTATTTCAACAATGGAGACAACGTTAAGAAAGGCGATGTAATCTGTGAATGGGACCCATTCAACGCCGTAATCGTTTCAGAGGTTTCAGGTCGCATTGAGCTTGAAAACGTAATCGAAAATGTTACTTACAAAGTAGAATCTGACGAACAAACCGGTCTGCGTGAGAAAATCATCATCGAGTCTAAGGAGAAAACAAAAGTTCCTGCGGCAAACATCCTTGATGAAAACGGTGAAATCATCCGTACTTACAACCTTCCGGTGGGGGCTCACTTGATGAAAGATGAAAACGACGTTATCAAGTCGGGTGAAGTATTTGTGAAAATTCCTCGTGCCGTTGGTAAAGCGGGTGACATCACCGGTGGTCTTCCACGTGTTACCGAGCTTTTCGAAGCACGTAACCCATCTAACCCTGCTGTTGTTTCGGAAATAGACGGTGAAGTTAACTTCGGTAAGATCAAACGCGGTAACCGTGAGATCTCCGTTACTTCTAAAACCGGTGAACTTAAGAAATACATGGTGCCCCTTTCAAAACAGATTCTGGTTCAGGAAAACGACTACGTTCGTGCCGGAACTCCACTGTCAGACGGAGCTACCACTCCATCGGATATCCTTGCAATTAAAGGTCCAACCGCCGTTCAGGAGTATATCGTAAACGAAGTTCAGGACGTATACCGTCTGCAAGGGGTAAAAATCAATGACAAACACTTTGAGGTTATCGTTCGTCAGATGATGCGCAAAGTAGAAATCGTCGATCCGGGTGATACCCGCTTCCTTGAGCAACAAATCGTTGATAAACACGATATCATGGAAGAAAACGACCGTATCTGGGGCAAAAAAGTGGTTGTCGATTCTGGCGATTCACAGACATTGAAACCAGGTCAGATCGTTACTCCACGTAAACTTCGTGACGAGAACAGTATGCTGAAGCGTCGTGATTTGAAACCGATTGAAGTGCGTGAAGCAGTTCCTGCTACTTCTAACCAGATCCTTCAGGGTATCACACGTGCAGCTCTGCAAACTCAAAGCTTCATGTCGGCTGCTTCCTTCCAGGAAACAACGAAAGTACTTAACGAAGCTGCGATCAACGGTAAAATTGACCGTCTGGAAGGTTTGAAAGAAAACGTTATTTGCGGACACCTGATCCCTGCCGGTACAGGTCAGCGTGAATTTGACAAATTGATTGTCGGTTCAAAAGAAGAATTTGAAAAAGTCTTCGCTGCCCGCAAATCTGTATTGGATTTCGAATAATTATTCAAAATCATATCTTAAAAGAGGATGTCCATTTGGCATCCTCTTTTTTGTTAAATATTGTCTTTCGGCTGTTTTTCTGCTGAATAATTCGTTTTTTTGCAGCCAATTTGGGTATTCCATGTTTAATTGTCAATAAGGTATGAATATTAGTAGCGTTAAGTCTTGTCCCATTTGTGATAACTCCTCTTTTTCTGATTTTCTTACCTGTACAGACCATTACGCGACACAAGAAGTTTTTAAACTTCAGAAATGCTCTAAATGTGGATTTGTTTTCACCCAGGACTTTCCTTCTGAGGCCTTTATCGGCAGCTATTACGAAACACCGGATTATATTTCCCATACCAATACCAAAAAAGGGATTGTGAATTTCCTCTATCATTATGCACGGAGCTTTATGCTTAACCGTAAATGCAAAATGATTGAGTCAATATCGGAAGTAAAACCCGGAAAGATTCTTGATTACGGGACTGGTACCGGTTTCTTCCTGAATGCTATCAAAAGTAAAGGATGGGAAATCACGGGTATTGAAAAGAGTCCGTCTGCCAGAGCTTTTGCCCAAAAAGAGTTCGGACTTGAAATTCTTGCCCCATCTGCGTTACAATCGGTTCAATCAGAAAGTTGTGACATTATTACGCTTTGGCACGTGCTGGAGCATATCGAAGACCTGCAGGGAATCATCGGAGAGTTTAAACGGATACTTAAACCGAATGGTCGGTTAATCCTGGCTCTTCCTAACTCGGGGTCCTATGATGCATTGCACTATAAGGAATATTGGGCCGCTTATGACGTTCCCCGACATTTATGGCACTTTACGCCCCGTACCCTTTTTACTTTTGCCCAAAATAATGGCCTGACTTTGCTAGACAAAAAAGGTATGCCTCTCGACGGCTTTTACATTTCGATGATTAGTGAAAAGTACAAAAAGAACAAGCTTGCTTTTGTTAGTGGGTTGTGGGTTGGTATTAAAGGGCTTTTTGCATCAATGAAAGATGTTTCGCTCAATAGTTCCCTTATTTACATTCTCAAAAAATAGTCGTATGGCGAAAAAGAAATATTTAACCACATCATCCTTTTACGGAGCACGGATTACGGCGATTATCAGTAGTTCTCTGGTGTTGTTTTTGTTGGGGATTTTGGTGATTATGTCTTTGATTACCAAAGAGCTTTCCAGTTATGTAAAGGAAAATATCGGTTTTTCTGTTATTATAAAAGATAACATTACTGACAATGAACTTACCCGTATTCAAAAGCGTTTTGATACAGCGCCTTACGTCAGATCAAGCGAGCTTTACTCTAAAGAAAAAGCATTGAAAGAGCTTACTGAAGAATTGGGCGAGAATCCTCAGGATTTTCTGGGCTCAGTACCATTGATGGCTTCTGTCGAGATCAAGCTCAAATCAGAATATGCCAATAACGACAGCATTGCGCGCATTGAAAAAGTGCTTCGCAATCAACCCTATGTTCATGATATTATTTACAGGAAGGATTTGGTTCAAATGGTTAATGATAATATGAAGCGTATCGGATTGGTTCTTCTATCTGTTGCGGCAGTATTGATGCTGATTTCAATTGCGTTACTCAATAATACGATTCGCTTGACCATTTACTCAAAGCGATTCTTGCTGAATACAATGAAACTGGTAGGAGCCACTCATGGTTTTATTCGTAAACCATTTATCTTAAGTAATATGCTTAACGGTCTATTGGCTTCGGTGTTGGCGATTGGCATGTTAAGCGGTTTGCTCTATTACATGTCAAATGAGATAGAAGGACTAAGCACCTTGGTGAGTGCTGATTCTCTGCTGATTTCATTTGGTGCGGTATTGGTTTTAGGCTTGCTACTCTCTGTTATTTGTGCATTTTTCTCAGTGAACCGTTATCTCAGAATGAAATCAGAAAACCTCTACGCTATCTGATAAATCAGGCATACATTGACATTTATAATTAGAAAAGATATGGAAAATAAAAATTTCGCATTCGGTAAAACAAACTTCATTCTAATCGGGGTTTCTATAGCTCTGATTATCCTCGGATTTTTCCTTATGGGTGGAAGTGGTTCAACAGAATCAACCTTCAATCCGGATATTTTCAGCAAAACAAGAATCGTTATTGCTCCCGGAATCTGCTTTATCGGCTTTTTGTTGGTAATTGTTGGTATTTTATATAAAGCGAAAGATAAGGAATAATGATCAGTATTTTACAGACGATCATTATTGCGATTGTCGAAGGTCTGACCGAGTACCTACCGGTTTCATCTACCGGTCACATGATTATTGCCCAGAAGATCCTGAATGTTCCCAGTTCAGAGTTTATCAAAGCGTTTACCGTTATCATTCAGTTTGGGGCAATACTTTCAGTGATCGTTCTATACTGGAAACGTTTCCTGCAAAGCCTGGAGTTTTACAAAACGCTTTTGATTGCATTTATTCCGGCGGCGGTTATTGGATTCTTATTCAGCAAGAAGATTGATGAATTACTGGAAAGCGTAGAGGTCGTGGCGATAATGCTCATATTAGGTGGTATCCTGATGTTATTTGTCGATAAATGGCTTAACAAGCCGGCTAAAGACCAGGAAATTACTCCTAAGAAAGCAGTTGTTATCGGATTTTTTCAATGTATAGCCATGATACCCGGTGTTTCCCGTTCTATGGCAACTATAGTTGGCGGTATGTCACAGAAACTGGATCGTAAGAATGCCGCTGAGTTTTCATTCTTTCTCGCCGTACCAACCATGTTTGCTGCTTCGGCATACAAGTTATTAAAGCTGGTTAAAGACCCTAAAGAGTTTGCAAATCTAAAAATGCACTGGGATGTTCTTCTTGTAGGTAATGTTGTCGCATTCATTATAGCCGTGTTGGCGATTAAATTCTTTATAGAATTTGTTTCAAAATACGGTTTCAAAGCATTTGGATACTACCGCATTGTGGTGGGGGCAAGCATTCTTATCTTGCTGATGCTCGGTCATGAATTAAGTATATAGATAAATAGAATGGATTTTCAGAAAGGAGAAGTAATTTATTTCAATAAACCGTTGGAATGGACTTCGTTTGATTTGGTAAAGCGGATTCGTTCCAGGATTTGCAGAGCATTACACGTTAAGAAACTCAAAGTCGGTCATGCCGGCACCCTCGATCCATTGGCAACCGGAGTGATGATTATCTGCACAGGAAAAGCGACAAAACTGATCGAGAGTTTTCAGTATCAAACCAAAGAATACATTGCCGGACTGGAACTCGGTGCTACAACTCCCTCATTTGACCTTGAAACAGAGGTTGATGCCCGCTTCCCGTTTGAGCACATTTCCAAGGAAGCAGTTGAAGAAGCTCTCAAAGGTTTTATCGGAAGAATAGAACAGGTGCCTCCTGCTTATTCTGCTAATAAAATTGATGGAGTTCGCGCTTATGAATATGCCCGTAAAGGTGAAGAGATTGAGTTAAAGGCCAAAGTGCTTGTGATTGATGAGATTGAGCTTTTGAATTACGCTTTACCCAACATCAAAATCAGGGTAGTTTGCAGCAAAGGGACTTACATTCGTGCGCTGGCCCGCGATATCGGTCTTGCGCTGAACAGCGGAGCGCACCTGATCTCCCTGCAACGTACCCGTATAGGCGAGATAACTTTGGATAAATGCCTGGAAGTGGATCAGATTGATCAGATACTTCCGGCTGAAGAAAATAGAGAAAAGGATAATAAACAACTAAGTGAGATACAACTATGAAGTTATCACAATTTAAATTCAAACTTCCTGATGAGCTAATCGCTGTGACTCCGGCCAAGAACCGTGATGAGTCACGTCTGATGATCATTGACCGTCAAACCGGTAAAATCGAGCACGAAACATTCAAAAGTATTTTGGATCATTTCGATGACAAGGATGTTTTTATTTTCAATAACACCATGGTTTTTCCTGCCCGTTTGTATGGAAACAAGGAAAAAACAGGGGCTAAAATCGAGGTGTTTCTGCTTCGTGAATTAAATTCGGAACTGCGTTTATGGGATGTATTGGTTGATCCGGCCCGTAAAATCCGTATTGGAAACAAACTTTACTTTGGCGAAGATGACTCAATGGTGGCTGAAGTTATTGATAATACAACTTCTCGTGGTAGAACGCTTCGTTTCTTATACGATGGTCCGCACGATGAATTCAAAAAAGCGCTTTATGATTTGGGGGAAACTCCACTTCCTAAATATATCGACCGCGAAGTGCAGAAAGATGACCCAATGCGCTACCAGACTATTTTTGCAAAACACGAAGGGGCAGTAGTTGCTCCGGCTGCAGGACTTCACTTCAGCCGTGAATTGCTGAAACGCATGGAAATTAAAGGAATCGACATTGCGTTTGCTACTGTGCACTCTGGTTTGGGAAACTTCCGTGATATTGATGTGGAAGATTTGACCAAACATAAAATGGATTCAGAGCAAATGCTGGTCAATGAAGAATTGGTGCGTATCGTAAACAAGGCAAAAGACGAGCAGCGTAAAGTTTGTGCTGTGGGTACTTCTGTGATGCGTGCTATCGAAACGGCAGTAAGCACCGATGGTCACCTGAAACCTTACGACGGATGGACTAACAAGTTTATTTTCCCTCCATATGAATTTACCGTGGCAACCTCTATGGTAACCAATTTCCATATGCCTTTGTCAACCCTGTTGATGATGACTTGTGCATTTGGTGGACATGACCTGATTATGGATGCGTATGAGATTGCCGTGAAAGAGCAGTATCGTTTCGGCGCTTACGGTGATGCAATGCTGATTATCTGATTTTAAGAATAAAAGTGGCTTCTGTATATTTAAGTTTAGGAACTAATCTTGGCAATCGGGAAGCAAACCTCAACGAAGCTGTTGCAATGATAGAAAAGCGGATCGGAAGTTTATCTTCCGTATCCGCTTTTTACCAAACGGCCCCTTGGGGATTTGAGAGTGAGAATGACTTTCTCAATCTAGTTTTAGCTTGTGAAACTAAACTCTCACCAGAATCTTTGCTTCAGGAAACCCAATTTATCGAAATCGAACTGGGCCGGACTAAGAAATCAAACGGAAGTTATTCCGACCGGATGATTGATATTGATATTTTATATTATGACCAGCTAATTGTCGAAACTCCCCGGCTGATCATTCCACACCCACTGCTCCATTTGCGTGAATTCGTGCTGGCTCCACTTAATGAAATCGCACCTCTTTTTTTACACCCGATCTTTCAGAAGACAACTGAGCAAATGCTCTCTGAGTTAAAAAACTCTTCAAAATAAGTCGCTTCTGTTGAAAAACAAGAAGCGCTGCTTTTTCTTCAGGAAAATATCTATCTTTGCAGCCGAGAATTGAAAGGTGGATAAATTTGGCTGCTTGCAACCACTTGAAAAAATGCTAAAATCGCGGTACTTCGCGCTTTTTCTTCGTAAAAATACTATCCGCTTTCATCTTCTCCGACCAAACTTTGTTTAATGGAAAATCAATTTCAAAAGAAGATGAATTATCTATTTACTTCCGAGTCGGTTTCTGAAGGACATCCTGATAAAGTAGCCGACCAAATTTCAGACGCTATTCTTGACGAGTTTCTGGCTCAGGATGCTACATCTAAAGTAGCTTGCGAAACCCTTGTGACAACAGGGCAAGTAATCCTTGCCGGTGAAGTTAAATCTCAAGCTTATATCGATCTTCCCGAAGTGGCACGTAACGTGATCAACCGTATCGGTTATACCAAAAGCGATTACAAATTCGATGGAGACTCATGTGGTGTATTCTCGGCTATTCACGAGCAATCACAAGATATCAATCGTGGTGTAGAACGAGAAGATCCGATGAACCAGGGTGCCGGTGACCAAGGAATGATGTTCGGTTACGCAAGTACCGAGACGGACAACTACATGCCATTGTCACTTGACCTATCACACCTGTTGCTTCAGGAGCTTGCAAATATCCGTCGTGAAGGCGAGGTGATGACCTACCTGCGTCCTGATTCAAAATCTCAGGTGACTATTGAATATTCACAGGACAACAAGCCTGTACGTGTCCACACTATCGTAATCTCTACTCAACACGATGATTTTATCACTCCGGTGGATAAATCAGTTCAGGCACAAATTGATGCTGATACTCAAATGTTGGGCATGATTAAAGAAGATGTGAAAAACCTGTTGTTACCACGTGTAATTGACCAATTGCCGGAACGTGTTCAGGCTTTGTTTGACGATAAACTGATCCTTCACGTAAACCCAACTGGTAAATTCGTAATCGGAGGACCTCACGGCGATACCGGATTGACAGGCCGCAAAATCATCGTGGATACTTACGGTGGTAAAGGCGCTCACGGTGGTGGTGCATTTTCTGGAAAAGACCCTTCAAAAGTAGACCGTTCGGCTGCTTATGCATCACGTCACATTGCTAAAAACATGGTAGCGGCTGGTGTAGCAGAAGAAATGCTGGTGCAGGTTTCTTACGCTATCGGTGTGGCTAAACCAGTAAGTATTTTTGTGGATACTTATGGAACTGCAAAAGTAAAAATGACCGATGCTGAAATCGCCCAAAAGGTTGCTGACATCTTCGACATGCGCCCGAAAGCGATCGAGGAACGCCTTAAACTGCGTAACCCGATGTATCAGGAAACAGCGGCTTACGGACACATGGGACGTACTCCTGAAATCGTAACCAAAGTGTTTACTTCAAGATATCTGGATAAACCAATCATCAAAGAAGTAGAACTGTTTACCTGGGAAAAGTTGGATCATGTAGAAGAAATCCGTAAATCATTCGGAATCTGAATCTAAAAAAGATAAATCCTAAAATGCCGCTACCGGAAAGCCGGACCAGCGGCATTTTTCATTTCCGTTAGAAATGACTAATTTTGCGCCGTAAATCATTTAATTATGAGTCTCAAATCCGTTTGCGTTTATTGTGCCTCCAGCTCAAAGGTTGATCCGAAATTCTTTGATGCTGCGCAACGACTGGGGAAAGAACTTGCCCGTCATCAGGTGAAATGCGTTTACGGAGCCGGTAATCAGGGGCTTATGGGGAAATTGGCGGATGCTGTTCTCTCTCACGGAGGAGAAGTTTTGGGAATTATTCCTCAGTTTATGTACGATGAAGGGTGGAATCACACCGGACTCACTGAGTTGTACATTGTCGAATCCATGCACATCCGCAAACAGATGATGGTTGAAAATGTCGATGCGGCCATTGCCCTTCCCGGAGGATGCGGCACGCTGGAAGAGCTGCTCGAAATCATCACCTGGAAGCAACTCGGCCTTTTTTCAAAACCGATTGTCATTTTAAATACAGATGGCTATTACGATCACCTGATCGCGATGCTTGACCGTGCGGTTGAAGAAAACTTTATGCACGAAAAGCATTCGTCAATCTGGACTATTGTTAATACTCCCGAAGAGGTTGTTGAAGCCATCAGAGCTGCCGAGACGTGGATAAACAATCCTAGATCTATCGCAGCACTTTAATCGAAAAGTATGGCTCAAAATCAACAACAACATTATCAGCCGCAGAATCTGGTTGTCCTTCATCCGGAACCTGTCAAGCAGGATACCGCCGTGGTTCAGCCGGTGCAGGACTCTGTGCCCTATTCGATTAATGTCAAATCCGTTGTAGTTAAGAAGGATACGGTGACTTTGCCCGGATTTACACTCAACACGGATTCTCTATTGAAAGAGAAGCGGGTATTGAATCCCGGGGATACAGTGATGTATCTGAAATCTCATACTCTCGGGCTTCCGGGAAACCTTCGTTCGATTAACAGTGCGACCTCTCCCGGATTCAGTGCCATTCTTGTTTTTTCCCTATTGCTAACCACTTGTGCTTATAGCCTCCCATCGGACTATTTCAGCCGTATTCTGAAAAGCCTTTTCAGCAAAAAAGGGAATCCGGACTTTTTTATGGAAAAGACTCTTTCCGGGCTTCGATTCAAAACCTGCCTGTTTATCCAGACAATCCTGTTGGAGGGGCTTATTGCATTTGATCTGATTCGGAAATATGTTTTTGGCGAAGACATTACCCCTAATTACCTATCCAGGCTAGGTTTGTTTTTGGGGGTAATCTTGATATATCATCTATTCAGAAGTCTGTTATTTACCTTTCTGGGAAATATTTTTACCACAAAAAGCGTTTCCCGGGTCTTTATTTCGGAGTATTTCACAATAATGAGCCTTTGGGGAACCTGGCTGTTTCCTATGGCATTACTTATTGTTCTTTATCCGTTAAAACCGGTGGTATTAATCGCGTTGTTAGTCGTTCCCGGGGGATTTGTTCGAATTATGACTTTCCTGAAAGGGGTTAATATTTTTTTCAGGAATAAAGGTGGTTTATTTTACATATTTTTGTACCTTTGCGCCCTTGAAATACTGCCTTTAGTTGCGTTGTATCAAGCACTTCTGGCAGTGTATACTATCTATTAACCACAAAACAATTTAAGCCTTGAATATCAAGAAGATACTTATATCGCAACCCAAACCGGCGACAGAAAAATCGCCCTATTACGATATTGCCGAAAAATACGGGGTAGAATTGGTGTTCCGTCAATTTTTTAAGGTAGAGGGAATCTCTTCTAAAGAATTCAGACAACAAAAGATTTCGTTGCCAGAATATACTGCCGCAGTTTTTACTGCCAAAACGGCAATTGACCACTTCTTTGAAATGTGTAAAGAGCTTCGGGTTACTATTCCTGAAACATTCAAATACTTCTGTACCACAGAGGCTATTGCTCTTTACCTTCAGAAATATATTGTTTACCGCAAACGCAAAATCTTCTTTGGTAAGTCGGGCAAGGTGGATGATTTACTTCCATTTATCCAAAAACATTCTCAGGAGAAATTCATCGTTCCGGTAAATGAAACGCACATCGATGAGGCGACTCAGGCATTGGATAAAGTGAATATCTCTTACGCCAAAGCGGTAATGTTCCGTACGGTTAGTAACGATTTCGGTCCGGATGAAGCATTTGACTACGATATGCTGATGTTCTTCAGCCCGAATGGTATTGCTGCATTGCATAAAAACTTCCCTGAATTCCAACAGGGAGATATCAAAGTCGGTACTTTCGGTGTAAATACTACTAAAGCGGCAAAAGATGCCGGTCTTCGTGTGGACTTCGAAGCTCCTCGTCCAGAAGCTCCTTCTATGGCGGCGGCTCTAGAGCTTTACCTGAAAGAATACACCAAAAAGAGCAAGAAATAATTTATTTCAATCCAAATATTTCCCTGAAAGTTTGTTTGTGAAAACAATCCTGTTTTTCAACGCCAAAACGGACTTTCAGGGATTTTTTATATGAGCACATCAGACTTCACCCTCTCAAAAGCGGAACGCATTTCCCGCAAACTGGTTATCGACAAGCTTTTCACCAAAGGAACGTCCTTTGTCGTGTATCCCATCAGGGTGGTTTATGTCACCTCAACAGAGGAACAGGAGGCTCAGGCGGCTATGATGGTCAGCGTTTCCAAGAAGAAGTTTAAGCGAGCGGTAAAGCGCAACTATATCAAACGTCGTGTCAAGGAGGCTTATCGTCTGAATAAGCATCTATTGCAGATTCCGGAAAGTGTTGGTAATATTTCAATTGCTTTTATCTATCTGAGCGGAGGGTTTAAAAGCTTCGATTCACTCAATCAGAAAATGGAAGAGATCATGCTTCAACTCAACGAAAAGCTATGCTCCGAAAACTCTTAACCTGGCTACTGCTGATTCCGGTTTACTTTTACCGGTATTGCATCTCTCCGCTGAAACCGCCCAGTTGCCGGTTTACTCCAACCTGTTCCGAATACGCTATCGAAGCATTGAAAAAACACGGCCCCTTTAAAGGGCTTTACTTAGCGATTAAACGCATCCTGCGTTGCCACCCCTGGGGAGGAAGCGGTTACGACCCGGTTCCCTGATTGAAGATTCGATAACTGCCAATCATCACATATCCCTGTGCATACATTTTTCAACTTACATACCCATCAAAACGGAGAGCATCCGGCTGAAGTTGCTGTCCTGGATTGTCCCTCAGGAAAAGATTTGCCATCATCGTTTTATTCTGTGAGTCTTCACCCCTGGATGTTATCACCTGAAAAGCTGGATCAGGCAGTCGATTTTATTTTCCAAAATCATTCAGATAAAAACTTCATCGCCATTGGCGAATGCGGATTGGATAAACTCTGCGAGACATCTTTTGATTTGCAAACCAGGACTTTTCGCCAAATGATTGAGCTATCGGAGCAATACGAAAAGCCGCTGATTATCCATTGTGTAAAAGCATTTGACGAGCTTATTTCCCTGAAGAAAGAATATCTGCCGAAACAGCCCTGGGTTATCCACGGATTCAGAGGGAACCCGATACAGGCCAAACAGCTTATCCAACAAGGTTTTTGCCTTTCGTTTGGACCGAAACACAACATCGAAACAATAAAAAATGTACCTTTGTGGGCTGTTTTCACGGAGACGGATGACAGTGATTGTTCAATAGATGAGGTTTACCGTTTAGTTGCCTCTGAACTAAATATTTCCGTTGAAGAATTAGCCGGAAACATCCGAAATAACGCGATAAAATATTTGAAATTAGCTATATGAACTTCGTAGAAGAATTAAAATGGAGGGGCATGATTCATGACATGATGCCCGGAACGGAAGAACAACTACAAAAAGAGATGACTTCAGCTTACGTGGGTATTGACCCGACGGCTGATTCACTACATATCGGTCACCTGGTAGGGGTGATGATGCTGAAGCATTTTCAGCGTGCCGGACACCGTCCGATTGCTCTCGTGGGAGGTGCAACCGGTATGATCGGTGACCCGTCAGGCAAATCGCAGGAGCGTAACCTGTTGACCGAAGATATCCTTCGCCACAACCAGAATAGCATCAAAAATCAGTTGGCGAAATTTCTTGACTTTACGTCAGATGCGCCTAATGCTGCGATTCTGGTCAATAACTACGACTGGATGAAGGAATTCTCTTTCCTTGCGTTTATCCGTGACATCGGAAAGCACATCACCGTGAACTACATGATGGCCAAAGATTCGGTAAAAAAACGCCTGGGATCAGAATCAAGCACCGGATTGTCATTCACAGAATTTACTTACCAGTTGGTACAGGGATATGACTTCCTGCACCTTTACAACGAATACGGATGTAAACTACAGATGGGTGGTTCTGACCAATGGGGAAATATCACAACCGGAACCGAGCTGATTCGTCGCAAATCGGGTGGTGAGGCTTTCGCATTGACCTGTCCGCTGATCACCAAAGCCGATGGTGGCAAATTTGGTAAGACAGAATCAGGTAACGTTTGGTTGGATCGTCGCTACACCAGCCCATATAAATTCTACCAGTTCTGGTTGAACGTAAGTGATGCCGATGCGGAGAAATACATCAAGATCTTTACTGCCATTTCCAAAGAGGAAATTGAAGTATTGGTAGCAGAGCAGACAGAGGCTCCACACCTCCGTCCATTGCAGAAGCGCCTGGCTAAAGAGGTGACCATAATGGTTCACTCTGAAGAGGATTACAATGCAGCGGTGGAGGCATCCGGTATCTTATTCGGAAATTCAACGTCAGAGGCTTTGAAACGTCTGGACGAAGAGACTTTCCTGCAGGTATTCGATGGTGTTCCTCAGTTTGAGTTTGACCGTGCGGAGCTGGCAGCCGGAATCAAAGCGGTGGATTTGCTCGGTGAGAAATGTGCTGTTTTCCCGTCAAAAGGTGAAATGCGCAAGACTGCCCAGGGCGGTGGCGTTTCGGTAAATAAAGAGAAGCTTGCAGCCTTCGATCAGGTCATTGATGAGAGTGCACTGCTTAACGACAAGTATATTTTGGTGCAAAAAGGCAAGAAAAACTACTTTTTGCTGCTTGCAAAGTGATTTTTCTGCGGATAGGTTTGCAAATTAAAAAATAAGCCGTATCTTTGCATCGCTTTTGAGAAACAAAGCAAATGATTGTCCCATTGTGTAATGGTAGCACAGCAGATTTTGGTTCTGTTAGTCTGGGTTCGAATCCTTGTGGGACAACCACTTAAGAGTCTGATTATCGCAAGATAGTCAGACTTTTTTGTTATCCTCTTTTATTAAGCCGCCAAAAATAATAGCCGGAAAAAACTTCCCGGCTATTATGATTTATACGGCCTCAATCCCTACGGATTAAATCTTTCTTCAATAGAGAATGTGGATATTCATTTTCAACGATTGCGCTTTTAGCTTATATTCTCTTCTTTGGGAATCGCTATTCTTTCTGCTTCTTTATTGATCTCCTCATCTCCAGTCAATATCTGCAAAAGCACCAGTAAAATGACAGGAATTATGCCAAATATCAATGTTGCAATCATCCATAGGACGCGGTTTGCCGGATCTTTCTTTTCTATCCATTGATACACATTGATAACCAACAGCAGATTAACGATAACTTTAATTCCCGTCGGTATAAAGGAATAGATCTTCATATAGGTGCCGGTAAATAAAATATCGGTTCTCATCACTGTTGAGGCGTATTGATAACCTAATTTGGGAACAAAGAAGATATGAAGTAAAAAGGCTAAGGCGAAAAGAATAAATAATAATTCCATTGAATGGAATAGCTCATTCCGTTGGAACTTTTTCCCGCAAATCAGGATGCAGATAAACAGTGCCAGGGCATAATAATTAAAGGTCAGGCCTAAAAGCAGCCAGATCCATTTATCTTCTCCGTATTTCTCTGCATTTTGAAATAGCCAGAGTCCGGAGATTATACCATAAATAAAGGTGTAGTTCAGGTAAATGTTGGACAAAATCATTTTCCCCAACTCATAGTCAGGAAGCGTCATCTTACAGTGTATATAGTCAAATAACATGTAGGTGGAAGGGAAGCCAAAGAGGATGAATGTTGCCAGCGTTATAAGCAGCAATGAGGTAACGATCCGGTTAATGTAGATTTCCATGGTGTAATTGGTTTTTATAAGAAAAAAATATCCCGCATTAAATGTGCGGGATAATGTTGCTGTATGAAAATAGGAGCAAAGGTTTATTTGATTCTCCGTACCAACGTTCTGTGTCCATCAACTTCCAGATATGTGTATCCATCGTCGTCAATTACAGAGCCGATAGGGAAGCTCTTATTGGTGTAATAGATATCGTAATCCATCTTCTTCCATACCTGGCCATTTTCAAAGACAAACCAGGTATTGGCTACCCAGCCGGAAAACTCATTGATGATGCGGCTTTTAAATAATACATTTGAATTCATAGTCATTTAAAATAAAGGGTTATTCTTGATCTTGTGGAAATGCGCTGCTTTAGAAAACAGGTTAATTACACCGGCAAGCTGCAATTGTTCATTGATGGTTCAGGGTGTGGTGATAATCAGCGCTACGTTCTTCTGCAAAATTGTTTCATCCTCCAAAATTATAAAAATATCAATACAAACAAACTCCGGAAAAAGTTAAAATGCGAAATAATTTGACAATGTGATGTCAAGCGAACGAAGTAGCCAAATAGATAAGGAAATTGGAGAGAGCATGAGAAGTCTTACTATGACATACAAAAAAAGAGACGCCATTTACGGCGTCTCTTCAGTTTCTGTTTTATAGATAAAGAAATGGCTTACTTCACCCCGTGTGATAATCGTTTTAATACCTTTATCAAGGCAAATAGGATTACAGAAGCAATACCTGACATGACGACAAACACCATGAAGAAGTCAAAAAGATTGGTAATCTGGAAGCCCAGGATGTGCTTGATCTTGCCATCCTCGGGATAGAGTCCGCTCAATACTCCGGCAAACTTGTTGGCTGTAGCATTACTCATAAACCATACCCCCATCAGCAGCGATGCAAAGCGGGCAGGAGCCAACTTGTTCACCATCGAAAGCCCGATAGGAGAGAGGCAAAGCTCACCCATCGTGTGAATCAGGTAGAGGCTGGTGAGCCACATCATGCTTACCTTGGTATGATTGTCCACCCCGCGTACTCCCAACGCAATAACAAGGTAACCCATCGAGAGCAGGAAAAGGCCAACCGCTTGTTTGGTCGGAGAGCTGGGCTCCATGTTGCGCCGGTTGAGGAATGTCCATAACATGGCAAACAGGGGGGCCAAAGTGACCACAAAAACAGCGTTGAAGGACTGGAAATAGGCTGCAGGCATTTCCCATCCGAAGATATTCCGGTTGGTCTGCTCATCGGCAAAGAAGGTCAGCGAAGCGCCAGCCTGCTCAAACGCGGCCCAGAAGAAGATCACGAAGAAGGCGATGATGTAAATGACCAGAATACGTGAGCGCTCGATCTTTGTCAATGAGGAGTCAGCAATGATAAAGAGGGGCATCACGATACTGATTCCGTAAATGATGGAACCGATCCAGTCCGCATCATCGAAGAGTTTCACTGTCGGATTACCAAACGAACTCCAGTTGACCGATAGCAGGAATATGATGATAAACATACCGGCAATCGACAGGAATATCTGGGTGAGTAATCCTTTGTCAACAAGTCCTTTGGCTGGAGCGCCTTCTTCTATAGGTTCGGCTTTGGCCTTCTCCGGTTTCAGGCCGATGTGTTCGCCTTCAGGAGTGCACAGGAATCTGTTTTTCAGGAGCTGGAAAATGGTAATACTGATCAGCATTCCCATACCGGCAGAGAAGAAACCCCATTTGAAGTCCTGCGGGTTTCCTGTATTTCCCACAAAGCCACACCACAAAGGCGCGATAGCGGCTCCCAGGTTGATTCCCATATAAAAGATGGTAAAGGCCGAATCTTTCCGGCGATCATGTGGTTCGTAGAGATCTCCCACCATGGTAGAGATATTGGGTTTGAAGAATCCATTGCCCAGGATGAGGGAGCCCAGTCCCAGGAACATCATCATCTTGGCAAAGGCAACCTCTTTGAAATAGATTGCGCTGACAAACATCAGGAACTGTCCGATAGCCATCATCACCCCGCCCCAAAAAATCGAGCGCCGGTTTCCCCAGTAGCGGTCGGCGATATATCCGCCCAACAGTGGCGTCAGATAAACCAATCCGGTATAACTTCCATAGATCTGGGAGGCATACTGCTTGTCAAACATCAAAGCCTGGGTGATGTACAGGATAAAAAGGGCACGCATGCCGTAATAACTGAAGCGTTCCCACATTTCTGTAAAAAACAGAAGATAAAGTCCTTTCGGATGCCTGATTAATGATGCCATATAATGTCTTTTAGTAGTTAATTCCCTTGATGTTTAGCGTGCTTATAAATAAGCTTCGCAAATGATATTTTTTGTGTGAAAGTCCTGTCCTGCTGTGAGGTTAAAGCCTGACGGGCGGATGGTTTTTTCCTTACGCAAATTTAGCATAAAAGCCGGATTAGCGGGTTGTTTGTAAAACAAATTGCGAAAACAGTCTTCGTTTTTGGATATTTGTATAGAAATCAAGGGGATTCAGGATAAAAAGACAAGAAAACGGAGTGAAGAGATGTACAGTAAGATTAGACGATAAATGAAAACACCCCGAAGTTTAGGATCGAACTACGGGGTGTTTTTATTAGTTTGGGAGCGAATCAGAAGTTCACCCAGCCTTCAGGGTTTTGTTTGGTCATCTCTTTCCATACCTGGAAATGAAGGATGGCCTGATTTCCTTCTTCGGCATCAAAGTATATTTTACCGATGGCCTGTTTGGTTCCCACCTGATCTCCGGCTTTTACATATACACGGCTCAGGTTGGAATAGACCGTCAGATAATTACCGTGACGAACAATCACCGAACTATTGTATCCAGGAACCACAAAGACCTTGGTCACCACTCCTTTGAATACACAACGGGCGTCAGCGCCAGCTTCGGAACGAATATCCACACCGTTATTGTTGGTCACTACATGCACAAGATTCTCATGTTGCTGCTGACCGAAATGACCGACAACCGTGTAACGTCCGGTAACCGGAACGGGCAATGAACCCCGGTTTTGCGCGAAATTGCTGGAAAGCGCTTTTTCTTCTTTAGTCATCGCGTAACCTCCTGCAGTTTCGGCTGTACGTTCCTGTGAAGCAGGTTGCGCTGCGGCGGCAGCTTTGGCAGCTTCCAGCTCTTTCTTCTGTTTCTTTTCCTCTTCGACCCGCTTTTTCTCCAGCGCTTTTTTCTCAGCCTTCAGGGCTTCGCGGGCTTTACGGTCTTCTGCCAATTTTTCTGCGGCTGCGATACGGGCCGATTCAGCTGCAAAAGCTTTTCGACGGGCCTCTTCTTCTGCTTTCGCTTTACGCAAGGCTTCTTCAGCTGCCAGACGTTTCTTCCTTTCTGCTTCGGCACGGGCAGCACGACGGGCTTCCTCCTGAGCTTTGCGAATCTCTTCCTGGATGATGCTCTGAATTTGACGGTCCAGGGCAGCAGCAGCCTTTTTCTGCTTTGCAAGGGTCGTTTGCAGTTTTTTCTGCTCCTTTTGCAGGTCACTGACCACCACTTGCTGTTTGCTCTCTTCCTGTTGCAGATTCTGGGTTTCCTGCTGTCTCATGGCCAGCACGGTTCCTTTTTCACTTTTATTATTCTGAAGTTCTATCTTCTTCTGGTTGAGCTCGGTTTGTTTAGTTTTAATCTCTTCACCTTTGAGACGGCTCCATAAGGCGTACTCTTTCAGGTATCGGGCACGACGATAAGCCTGTGAAAAGGAGTTTGCTGAAAGTACGAACATTATCTTCTCATTGGAAGAACGCTTCATGTACATCAACTGCACAGATTTACTGTATTCGCCCTTTTTAAGGTTCAATTCCTTTTCAAGTGCAGCGATTTCGCCCTGAAGAGTCTTTATCTGATTGTCAAGTTCAGCCACCTCAGTCGTCAGCAAATCAATCAGTTTCTTTCTGGAAGCAATCTGTGATTCGATCAAGTGCAGTTTCTGTTCCGATTGGGCAGAGGTTTTGGCTATTGTTTTCAACTGCTTGTTGATTCCTGCAATTTGTTGTATCAACGCCTTCCGCTGGTTCTGCAGCTCTTTGACTTTCGGGCTGTTTTGCGAATAGGCGAAGGAGAATGAAAGCAGGGCGATCAGTACTGAGAGAATATACTTCATAAGTTGGTAAACAATTTAAGAATATCATCAATATCCACGCGGTTGTATCGTGACGGGATATTCAGATCAACGTTAAGTTTTTTGCCAAATTCAACACGGGAGAATTGCATGGTGCTGTTTATTTTTCGCTTGGGAGTCGATATCGTGATTCCCATTTCATGCGGGAAGCTGTAGTCATTTACGGCGTCAAACGAGGAATAAACCCAGTTTAATTTGAATTTGCCGCTTCTGTCCCCCAACACCGTTTGGCTCAGTTGACTGTCGTTGTTTATTTCAAAGAAGCATTCCGGGTCGTCCCGCTGAATGAGTTGCGTATTTTTACCATTCGCTTTCAACGTGAAATCATCCAGGTTTTTGTGGCTAATTTTTTCTTTGGTATTCAGGAAAATGCGGTTGGTCAGCAACGACTGAAGGGTGTAGAAATTGAGTCCCTTTTCTTTCCAGTCTTTTATCCGGGAAAATGAATCGGCAAAATAACGGCGGTTGATGCGGTCAACAGCAATCAGACTGTCGGGGGTAATTCTGACACGAGCCACTTCTATTCCCAGAAAAGCCTTCATTTGAATGTAAATGGCCTGGTCTTTGACAATGCGCAGGTCTCCATTGAGGGAAAATCCTCCGGCATCCAGATTTAACTGCGATGACAGGGTCTGCGCCGGATAATCTTTGTCCAGAAGTTCGGACATCGTTTCTTGAGCAAGGACGGGTTTACCCGCCATCTTTTTTGTTTTACAGGAGGTAAATGCCACGATCAGAAGCAGAACCGATATTATTTTTATTGCTTTCATTTTACTGAAAAATAAGTCTGTAAATAAAATGTGCCGGCTAAAGCTTTTCCGGCTGTTTCTCAATTTGTCTGAAGCGGAACCGCTCTTCTATGTCCGAAGGTTATTTCCCCTCTTCAATATAAGTGCCTGACTCTACCTTTTTGCGGAGAGTTTCCGATTTGTTGCCCATGGATTGCGACATAAGCCATTGTTCGAGCGCCTTATCTTTTTCACCTCCCTTGTAGAGAATGTCGCCGTAGTGTTCAACGATTACATCGCTTTTATCCCCACCGGATTTGAGCGCCTTTTCGATGTAGAATTTGGCCAAAGTATAGTTTTCCTTGACAAAGTAAATCCAGGCGTAGGTATCCAGGTAGGTGCTATTGTTTGGTTCCAGCTCTATGCTTTTACCACTCATTTTTTCGGCTTTGTCCAGCTCTTTTTTGTCGAGGGAAAGGTAGTAAGCGTAGTTGTTGAGCACCACTACATTTTTTTCATTGTATTTAAGTGCGGTTTCGTATGCTTCATAGGCAGCTTGCTTCTTCTCCAGGCGCTGGTAAATGTCTCCCAATTGTCCGTAAAAATCAGAAAGCAGGTTCACATTTTTAGGATCTGTCACCTTGATTCCCTGATTGAAGTTTTCGATTGCTTCATCGAACTTATCAGCCAGATAGTTTCCGATGCCTTTGTAATAATAAAACTCTGAAGCCTCGGGGAAGTAGGTAATTGCTTTTGTACAGACTTCAACGACTGATTTGTAATCGTTCAGTTGCAGGTTTATATTCAGTAATTGCTTCCAGATGTTGGCATTGGTCGGAGCCAGTCCAACTGCAAACTGAAGTTTTTCACGCGCCTCTTCCGGTTTCTTCTGGGAAAGCAGATATTCGGCATAAAGTTGGTAGAAGCTATCCTCCTGCGGGTGTTCCTCGATGAGGGCATTGAAGAGTGATTTGATATTTTCTGCCTCTTCCGGCTTTTCCAAACGGGTGGAAAGGTATCCGGTCAGGATTCGGTTCTTTGTTTCGATGTCGGTTGAGGGATTAACCAGTGCATCCCGGATCAAACGGTCTGCTTCGGTTTTATTTCCTGTTTTTTCGTAGTAGTTGGCCAGTGAAACGGAAATATATCCATTATCGGGATCCTGTGTTTTGGCCAGTTGGTACTGCTTGAAAGCTTCCTGCGTCTGGTTATTTTCCAGATACATGTCTCCCAGCAATATTTTGTAGCGAACGTCCTTGGGGAAACCGGCAATCAGCTTTTCGATTTCGGCAAAGGCTTTCTTATTTTCCTTCAGAGTGGCATACAAGCGGAATTTCTCGATGCTGAGTTCTTCACTCAACCCTTCTTTCTTTTCCAGATTGTCAAGCACCTCGATGGCCTGGCGGTATTGCTTATTCTGTGCGTAAATCTCCGACAGGGAATAATTCAGCTCCGGCTTGTCTTTGTAGGTATTTACCAGTTTGGTAAACGCCTTGATGGACTCCTCGTTCATGTTCAGGTTTTGCGCCAGGTTGGCAAACGAGAAAAGGTACCAATAGTTGTCAGGAGCCAGTTGCGAAGCCTTCCGAACCAGGTCCACCGCCTCAGCCGGATTATTCATCTTCAGATAACCGTCAGCCAGTTCGTAACAAACGATGGCGCTGGTGCTATCTATTTCGTAGCAATGCTTGAAGAGGTCGAAAGCCGCATCAATATGTTGCAGGTACTTCTGCTTTTCGGCTTCCAGGAAAAAGTATTGGAACTTCCGCTGTTGCTCAACGCTCAGGGAAGCCTGAGCCGGTTCTGCCTGAAGCAGATTTTTATTTTTGCGTGCAGCGCTCACCGGTAACGCGGTAACGACCAGTAACCAAAATGCGACGCGGGAGATTTTTCTATGCATAATCAACTTATTTTCTGCCGGTATGTCCAAAGCCACCTTCGCCTCGGGCACTCTCCTGCAGCAATTCGGTTTCCATCCATTCTACCTGTTCGTGAGCAGCCACCACCATCTGGCAGATGCGCTCCCCGTCATTGATGATAAACTCTTCCTGGGAAAGGTTAATCAGGATAACCCCGATTTCACCGCGATAATCGGCGTCAATCGTGCCCGGAGAGTTGAGGACAGTAATGCCTTTTTTCAATGCCAGACCACTGCGTGGGCGAATCTGTGCTTCATAGCCGATAGGCAACTCAATGAAAAGTCCGGTAGGGATAAGTTTACGTTCAAGAGGCTTCAGTGAAACCGGTTCGTCCAGATTGGCGCGCAAGTCCATTCCGGCAGCATGTGCGGTTGCATATTCAGGGAGTTCGTGTTTCGATTTATTGATGATTTTTACTTGCATAATGAATTAAAATTGGTAGTAAACAAAGAGGAAACCGCTTTTAAAAGGAGTCTGTTCCAGTTGCGCAAAGATAGCACAAAATGACAAACCGATACGATAAAATATTGCAATATAGCCCACTGTCGTAAATTTCGGGCCGGTGTTTTACGGCTGAATATCTTTTGCGTAACTTTAGAGCCTGTTTAAATTTTACCGAAACAATTTCATAAAGGAGAAGAGTCTCCTTTCTTTGCACCTTTTTTAGTCTCTTACGGGCATATTTTTCACTTTTCCCCCTTGATTTAGCCCGCTAAATCAGCTGGATAAAAGCAAAAAATCTACTCCGAAATAGTCCTAAAAAAGATGAGCAATAAAATTTAAACAGGCTCTTAAACCTGCAAACTATAACCATACAGCCTATGGATAAAATGAACTGGGGGAATCTGCTTTCCTCCAAACGCTTTGGATTAGAAGCATTAAGCGAAAATAAAAAGCACGACCGCACCGAGTTTCAGCGAGATTTTGACCGCCTGATTTTCTCGGCGCCTTTCCGTCGTCTGCAAAATAAGACTCAGGTATTTCCCCTGCCGGGAAGCGTATTTGTTCACAACCGCCTTACCCATAGCCTGGAGGTTTCCAGTGTGGGGCGCTCTTTGGGCGCAAATGTCGGGAAGGTATTGAAGGATAAATACAAAGATGAGGAGTGGCGGAAGATGTTCTACGAATGTGGTTCCATCGTGGCCGCTGCCTGTCTGGCGCACGATCTGGGAAATCCGCCTTTCGGACATTCGGGCGAGAAAGCCATCGGCACTTACTTCTCAGAAGGCAACGGGCGTAAATTTGAAGATATTGTGAGTGATGACGAATGGCAGGATTTTATCCATTTCGAAGGGAATGCCAACTCTTTCAGGTTGTTGGCACACCAGTTTGTCGGCCGTCGCAAAGGGGGATTTGCATTGACCTACGCCACATTGGCTTCGATTATCAAATACCCGTACCCATCGTCGCTTTCCGGCGAAAAAGGTAAATTCGGATTTTTCCAAAGTGAAAAAGAGTCTTTTCAATCCATCGCCGAACAACTTGGGCTGTTGAAAAGAGAAGGCCAAAACCTGAAATATTGCCGTCACCCGCTGGTTTATCTGGTGGAGGCGGCTGATGATATCTGCTATCAGGTGATGGATATTGAAGATGCGCACAAGCTCAAAATCCTGACTACCCGCGAAACCATTGATCTGCTGACCGGATTCTTCTCCGGCAAACGCCTCGACAGCATTCACAAGACGATGAGTATGGTGGATGACGTTAACGAACAGGTGGCTTACCTGCGTTCCTGTGTGATTGGGCTGCTGGTGGACGAATGTTCCCGCTTCTTTATCGAGCACGAGGAGACGATTCTGCAGGGAAAGCTGGTCGGAGAATTGATTGACAACATATCGGACCATTCTTCCAAAGCCTATCAGGATTGCAGCGAACTGGCTTTTGCCCGTATCTACCGCTCTTCGGATGTGCTGGATATCGAGCTCGCCGGTTACCAGATTATTTCCACGTTGCTTGACAAACTGCTTTACGCCGTATTCAATCCCAACGAAGCTTACTCGAAACTCTTCCTGAATCGCGTGCCCATGCAGTACGATATGGGTGCCGAAACCGCTTATGGAAAAATTCAGGCTGTACTTGATTATATTTCCGGAATGACGGATGTGTATGCGCTTGACCTTTACCGGAAGATTAATGGTATGAGTCTGCCGGTGTTGTAATTCAGGATATTATTATAACGACCGACTCTCTATGAACGAGTCGGTCGAGTCTCGATTTGAGCTTTAGCTCATAGAAATTGTGTAAAAACACTCAAAAATCTCAAGTCTTCTTGCCTGTTCGACCCCCAACCCCCAAAATGGGGGCTTTGCAGTAGCAAAAACAGGTAAATCAGCACATTTATTGACTGATTTATCCAGAATATGGTCTTGTTTGCACCCGACCTCCCCACTTTGGGGAGGTCGGGTGGGGTCGGGTGTTAGTTTTTACATAGTCTCTCATAGAGAAAGGCTCAATAACAGACATTCATAATCTTTGAAATTTCCTGCGCAAAGAAATTATTTTCCTGCGCAGAAAAATAAAACGGATGCGCAGGGAATATTTTTTTCTGCGCATCCGTTTTTTGTTAGATATTGAAATAAGCAGATAGATTAGCGTTACGAAGAAGAGAGTTATTTTACAATAGGTTTTGTGGGATTTTGATAAACCTGCTGTTCGCATAGCAATACACACAATTGTGCGGGCATGTATCATACGCCCCGATGTCTTTGCTCAGAATGCATCCACAGGAAGAACGCTGACCCTTATCCTTTAGCCGGGCAAAGTCAATCGTGATGGTTGCCGGATTATCATTCATCTGTTGGAAAATATTTCCGGTTGGAGCAACACCGATAAAATCCATCAGTGCCCGGTCATGGCTGAACAGGCGGGCAATCAGTTGCGGGTCTATACAACTGTTGTGGCTGATGCCGTACGATTCGAGAGCAATGGGTTCGGAACAAGTGAACAGTTGGAGATTCCACTTCTGATTGAGTTGTGCCAGTCCCTGTGCAAATTCCCGCATCAACGGTTCGTCAAAATCGCGGTAGTTTATCTGATTTCGTTGCAGATTAGACTTTACCTTTCTGTAAATCTCAATGTCGGCAAAGCTGAAGACCAGCCTTTCTGTATAAGGGAAAATGCGGTTGCCGACGTTTTCTACCTTCCGCAGCAACTCATTCACACCAATCTTATCGGTCAATATCAATGGGTCAAAACGCCAGATGACCTTCTCTTTCCCGATTCGTTTGGATAACTGAATGAAGGTATCTATCCTCTCAGAGAGTGGCGGTACATTCAGTTCCAGTCCGTCGTTTTCGTAATCATTCAGGGTAAACTGGAAATAGAAGTTGGGGATAACAGCTTCAATCCTATCAAGCAGCGGAATCAACGGTTTGGGATTCTTTGTCCAGAACACAATCAGCCTGCTTTGGGTAAAGGAGACGTAACTTTCCTTGTTGTTGAAAGGATTGCGCCACGCCGTATATCCTTGCTCCAGACGCTTCACCAACCAATCGGCGTAAAAGGCCGGAATGTCGGTCGCCCGGCTGGCGGAAATAATCAAGGGAGCCTGAGCTGGGACTGTTTCGCCAGATGGTAGAGTTATGTTAATCTTAGCGTGTTGCATTTACCTGAAGTGTAAAAAGAAAGGATTGTGAGGCTTTATGTTCGCTGAGACAGTTCCATAAACAGTCTCAATCTGTTGCTATTCGAACGGTTTCAGTGGTCATTCTGAAAGATAGATTAGACATTCTGAAGAACTAAGTGAATATTCTGAAGGCTTCAGTAGATATTCTGAAAGGCTCAATGATCGTTCTGAAGGCTTTAGTCGGCATTCTGAAAACTACAATGGACATTCTGAAGGCTTTAACTGTGCTTCTGAAAGATTAAGTAGGAATTTTGAAAAAGCCACCAATCTAATGCTAGAGCTCCGCCAGCAACTGTTTCAACTTAGCTTCAGCGATTTTGAGGCTGTACTGGAAGTTGGTCAGGCGGGTGCTCGATTGCACGTAACTCTCCTGCGCCTGATGTACTTCGAGCGAGGTGGTTTGTCCCAGACGAAGGCGTTCCAAACTAATATCGAGATTCTCTTTGGTCAGCAGGTTATTTTCCTGTTCGATTTGCAGCAACTCTTTCTGCCGGTCAAACTCATTCAGCGCATTCAATAAATCGGCTTCGACTTGTCTTTTGGAATCTTCAAGCGTGTATTTAGCCGATTCGATATCCAGTTTTGCCTGATTGATTTTACGCTTGTTCTCCCCTCCGGTAAATAAGGGCACAGAGAGCGTACCTCCGATTTGCGGACCAAAGGTGCGGTTTTTCAGAATACTTCCGGCTGAGTTATCGGTCAGGGAAAAGTAATAGCCGGTACGCAGGTTAAACTGTGGAAGCACGGCGCTTTTGTTTTCCTTCAGGGCCAGCCTGGAGATTTCAATCTGCTTCTGATTTCCCAGGACGGAAGGGTTGATTTCGAAAATCCGTTGAGCCAGCTTATCCCGTTCAGGCTGGTAGTTTTGCGGGATATTTTCCTCTACCTCATAAGCGATTTCTGCATTCTCACCCAATAAAACTTTCAAGGTCCGTTTGGTGGCGTCAATGACAATCTGTTGGTTCACCGCATTTTCCGTGTAAACATTCAGGTCAATCTTTGCCTGAAGCAAATCGGTCTTAGCTGAAGCGCCGGAGGTGAAAGCCGTTTGTGCAATCTTCACCCGCTCCCGGTTGAAGTTGATGGCCTCGTTGATGGCCTTGAGCTGTTGCTTTTGGCGCACCACGTCGTAATAGGCAGCAATGATATTGTAAACGGTCTGCTGCACTTGCTCCTGAAAGCGGATTTTACCCATCGCTTCGATTTCGTTGAGCTTCTTGTGGGTGACAAACATCTTGCCACCGTCAAAGAGTTTCCAGTTCAGCTCCACATTGGTGGAGAGGCTTTGGGCGGTGAGTGACGGGTAGTGGGTTTCACCTGAAGTGGCACTCTTCTGGTTCACATCATTAAACTGGATTCCGCCGGTGCCGTTGAGGGATACATTAGGAAGCATACCCGCGTTGCCCAATGTGTTGTTAATTCTACCCGCCTCTTCGTTGTTGCGGGCAATCTGAATGTTGTAGTTATTCTTCAACGCCCGGCTGATGGCATCGTCGATGGTCAGGAGTTGCTGGGCGGAGAGGGTAGAGTTTATGAAAAGTATGATAAGAAGAAACGCGTACTTAAATGTTTTTGTTGGTTTATAAATTCCCCTGAAATAGTTTGATAAGCTTTTAACAACCGCCCCTAAATCCCCTAAAGGGGACTTAAAGAGAGTGCTAAAAATAGAAATAGTCCCGTAATCAAACCTCCTGTTTTCGCTGCTTAACTCATATTTTCTGCTGCTGCAAAAGTCCCCTTTAGAGGAATCGATAGATCGGCGAAGCCAATTAGGGGTAGCAAACAGGGAATAGGGTGTAATATTATATGATTTGCTCATAGCTTCTTTTCGTTAGATTTATTATTCGCTAATAACCTCCTGATGGGCCACCTTTTTTCCTGACATCAAAATATACATCACCGGAATGACAAACAGGGTCAGGATTAACGACAGCATCAATCCGCCTACGACGACTGTTCCCAAAGGCATGCGGCTCTGAGCTCCGGCTCCCAGTGCGAAGGCAATCGGCAATGCTCCGAAAATGGTAGCCAGTGAGGTCATAAGGATAGGACGAAGACGGGCAACAGCCGCTTCAAATGCGGCTATCTTTTTGGTCATACCTGCTTTGCGTTTCTGGTTGGCAAACTCCACAATCAGGATACCGTTTTTGGTCACGATACCGATTAGCAGAATCATTCCGATTTCGGAGAAGATATTCAAAGTTTGTCCGCACACCCAGAGGGAAAGCATTGCACCGGCAATCGCCATCGGCACGGTAAGCATGATGATAAGCGGATCGCGGAAACTCTCAAACTGTGCCGCCAAAATGAGGTAAATCAGTAACAAGGCCAGAATCAGAGCGAATGAAATATTCGAACTACTTTCGGCAAAGTCTCTTGACGGTCCACTTAATGCCGTATTGAATGAGCTATCCAGTAACTTATTAGCAATGCGCTGCATCTCTTCGATACCTTCACCCAACGTCTTCCCTTTGGCCGGGTTGGCCGATATGGTCGCCGATTTGTAGCGGTTGTAATGGTAAAGAGTAGGAGGGGTACTGTTTTCATCCATCTTGATAAGATTATCCAGTTGCACCATATCACCGTTGATATTACGAACATAAAGTTTAGAGATGTCTGTCGGTTGGTTGCGGTCCTCGCGGTCAATCTGGCCGATCACATAATACTGTTTATTGTTGCGCAGGAAATAGCCGTAGCGGCTACCACTGAAAGCGTTATTAAGTGCATCGGTGACATCTTTTTCGTTTACTCCCATGCTGGTGGCTTTGAGCCTGTCAACGGTAAGGTTCAATTCCGGTTTGTTGAATTTCAAATCAACATCCACATTGCTAAATACCGGACTGTTTTGAGCCTCTTCCAGAAACTTCGGCAACACTTCATGCAATTTGTCAAAATCCAGATTCTGGATCACAAACTGCACCGGAAGGCCTCTTGAAAATGAAGTGGCAATGGTAGGTTCCTGGCTGGCTATGATACGTGCATCAGGTACTTTCTTGTAAACGTTTGAAATCTTGTCAAATATTTCCTGCTGCGACCGTTTTCTTTCTTTGGGGTCAGATAGGAAATTCAAAATAAAGCTGCTGTTTGCACTGGATCCGGTTCCGTAACGGGCAAGTACATAGTTTGCTTCCGGAACAGAATCCTGAAGCATGCGGGCAACCCTATCCGTAATGAATTTATTCGCATCAAACTGTGTTCCTTCAGGAGAAGTAATTGCGGTCCTTATAAAGCTATGGTCTTCGAGAGGTGCCAGTTCCGATTTTAATGTTTTAGCAAAAATGACAATCAGAGCGATACAGACCAGTAATATTATAATGGAAATCCATTTGTTGGAAATGAAATAGCTCAACCTGCGGCGGTAGCCATTCTCAAGTGCAACGAAATATTTTTCCGTTGAAAGATAAAAACGGTTGTGATGTGATGCCGAACCACCCAGCTTCACGTTAAGTACAGGTGTGAGAGTAAGCGAAACAAAGGCGGAAATCAACACCGCAAAAGCCACTACGATCCCGAATTCCCGGAATAGACGACCGGTAAAACCCTCTAGGAAAATAACCGGTATAAATACAATGGCCAGTGTTAGCGAGGTGGAAACTACGGCAAAGAAAATCTCACGGGTTCCTTCGAATGCAGCCTTCCATTTGTCCATCCCCCGTTCAATGCGTTTATAGATGTTTTCGGTCACTACTATACCGTCATCCACCACCAGGCCGGTCGCGAGGACAATCCCGAGTAGAGTCAGTACATTGATGGAAAATCCGAAGATATACATGATGAAGAAAGTCCCGATCAGTGAGACAGGAATGTCAATCAGGGGGCGTAGCGCAATTACCCAGTTGCGGAAAAAGAGGAAGATAATGATAACCACCAGAGAAATCGCAATAAGCAAAGTCTCGACCACATCGTCTACCGATTGGCGGATAAACTTCGTCTTGTCACGGCCGATATACAAACTTACCCCTTTGGGTAGATTGTGATTGATTTGGTCCAGACGTTTATAAAACTCATCTGCAATTTGGATTGCATTGGCTCCCGGAAGAGGAAGAATAGCCAATACCACGCCTGTTTTTCCATTAATGGTTGCTCCGGACTCCTCATCCTGTGGCCCGAGTATCGCTTCGCCGACATCCCTTAAACGTATAACCTGATTGTTTGTCTGTTTGATAATCAGATTGTTGAAGTCGTCTTCGCTGGTAAGTCTGCCTTTGGTTTTGACTGTGAGTTCAGTTGTATTTCCCCTGATTTTCCCTCCTGGCGATTCTACATTTTCTTTCTGCAATGCCGTTTTTACGTCGCCGGCAATCAGGTTATATGCAGCGAGTTTACCGGGATTAAGCCACAGACGCATGGCCGGACGCTGTTGTCCGTAAATGTTTACGGAGCTAATCCCGGGAATGGTTTGGAATCTTTCCTGCAAGATATTTTCCGCATATTCGCTCAGTTGTACCGCATTCATAGTGCTGCTTTGAGCGACGAGCATAATGATCGGGTCGCTGTTGGCATCAGCCTTGGTTACTACCGGAGGTGCATCGATGTCAACCGGCAGGTTTCGCATGGCCTGGGAGGTTTTATCACGAACGTCATTGGCTGCCTTTTCCAGGTCCGCACCGAGGTCAAATTCCACAGTGATGGTACTGCTTCCTACTGAGGACGATGAGGTTACAGATTTTACCCCTTCGATCCCGTTAATAGCCTTCTCAATCGGTTCGGTGATTTGGGACTCGATGATTTCAGCATTGGCCCCGGTGTAGGAGGTCTGTACGGTAATAATGGGCGGGTCGATATTGGGATATTGGCGTACACCCAGAAAGTTGTATCCCACTATCCCGAGCAATATAATGATCAGGCTCATTACGATAGAGCCAATCGGGCGCTTAAGCGCGAGGTCAGAAAGCATCATAGCGCACCGGTTTTTACATTAGCGAATTTGATATCGTCACCCTCTTTCAGGAACAGGATACCGTTGGTAATCACCGTATCGCCCGGCTGAATGCCTTCCGTGATTTCGATGGAAGAAACCTGACGAATTCCGGTTTTTACCGTAACGAAATGGGCTTTGCCGCCCTGTGCGATAATTATGCTTTTGTTTCTTTCTTTGGGAATGATGGCTTGGGTAGGAATGAGCAGGGCTTCGTCGTTTTTACCCATGGTCAGTTTTACATTGGCAAATGCACCGGGAATCAGTTCGTCGGATTTGCTGTTGACCACGGCGCGCACCTTCATGTTGCGGGTGTTCATGTCAATTTCCCGTTCAGAGGCGATGACCGACGCATCGTAGAGATGGTCGCTGTTATAGAGACTGAACTTCACATTCATGCCCGGATGGATGGTGCTGCTGTATTTTTCAGGGACGCTAAAGTCGAGCTTGATTTTATCTTCACGGCGAATGGTTGCCAATGACGTTGAGGGGGTAATCTGAGCTCCGATGCTAATCTGGCGTAACCCGATTACACCGTCGAAGGGTGCCCGCACTTCCGTTTTCCGAATCAACACTTTTTGTACTTCGATTTCAGCTTTGAGGGCATCAATTTGCAGCACGGTCTGGTCGAAGTCATTCTGACTGATACCGCTTATTTTTAAGAGTTGCGATTGGCGGTTGTAGATTTGTTTCTGGAGGGCGAGTTGTGATTGCAGTTTTTTGAGACCGGCCTGCAGGTCATCATCGTAAAGTTTTACCAGCAGGGTGCCGGCCTTCACGAATTTACCTTCGGGCAGATTGAGTTTCACTACCCGACCGGCGGTTTCGTTTTTGAGTTCCACCTCTTCCATCGCCACCAGCGAACCTGAAACTGAGATGTCGTTGATTAGCCGGGTCGGAGAAACCACGTAAGCATCCACCTTCGTGGATTTGCCTTTCTTCTTTTCGTCTTTCTTCTTCTCTTCCGATTTATTGTTGTGAAGCCCCAGGGCGATGATACCGCCCACGGCTGCGATAGAAATAATTGCCGTTATACCTTTCTTCATTGTGGAAAATATTTTGGAGTAATAACCTGTAAATGCTACGTTCGGCAAAGATAAAACATAAAGAATCGCAAAGAGTTGACAACCAGAATAAATCTGCACGACTCTTTGCGATTCTGTGCTATTTTGCGCAAAGCTTTTTTAGGACGGCCCGCAAATATGAAAGTTTAACCCCCAAAACGGTATTTAGGGCTCTTTAGGATTGGTGTTTATTTATGTTTCACGATGAAAGGGGAGGAGGGTATCACAGAGATTCACAGAGTGGGGATATCCATTCTGTGGTTCTCTTCCAATAGGCCAATCCGGCAAGCGCCTTAGAGCCGCTGCCCGGTGTTGAGCGCAAGCGTTCAGCGGCTTCAGGCCGCTTGACGCGTAAAAACCAGAGACCTAAGATAGATTAAACGCAAAGAACCACAGAGTACGTGTATCATAACTCTGTGGTTCTCTGAGGTAAAGTTCAAAGTGTAGCATCGTCTCCTTCCCTTTGGGGAGGCTGGGTGGGGTTGCTTTATTTCTTATTCACTCGGCGAATATTCACATCGCTTTTCTCAGCACCAAATACCGCTGTGAACTTTTTCGGAATTGGTGTTGAAAACTCCAGTAACTGATTGGTTATCGGGTGGATAAACGATAGCTCCATCGCGTGAAGTCCTACGCGGCGGATTGGATTATGCGTAGCGCCATATTTCTTGTCACCTACTACCGGGTGGCCAATGCTTTGCATGTGTACACGGATCTGGTTTTTACGACCGGTCTCCAGGTCAAGTGCAAGCAGGGAATAGTATCGGTTATTTTTGAGTACGCGGTAGTTCGTGACGGCCTTCTGTCCGCCATTGTCGATCGGAGAGGAGTGAACCACGAAGGTTTTTCCCTCTTTAAGCCACGACACGATGGTGTCCTGCGGCTGGTTGACTTGTCCTTCTACCAATGCCACATACGAACGGGCACGCACCGAACGGTCCCAGTGATGTTGCAGCATGCCCTGGGTCTCCTGGTCTTTGGCAAACATCATCAGACCGGAAGTTTCGCGGTCAAGACGGTGAAGCACAAAGATGCGGTTCTGCGAATGTTTCTCCTTCACATATTCGCTCAGGATGCTATACGCCGTACCGCGTTTTTCAGTTTCAGTAGCGATGGAGAGTACGCCCGGATCCTTGTCAATCACGATCACGTACTTGTCTTCGTAAACGATACGTAATCCGATCAGCTTCTTCTCTTCGTGGCGAACAGTTGTCACCTTCACGATATCACCCTGATTGAGTGGGTGGTTGTATTGTGATACCACTTTGTTGCCCACCTTGATCTGTTTGTGGGTCAGCAACGATTTGATGGAGTTGCGGCTTTTGCCATGGATTTTCTCGATCAGAAAGTTGAGCAGTTCAGTCGGTTGTGTAACCTGGAAGGTCAGGTCTTTATTTTCTTTTTTAGGCGGTTGCTTCATAGGCGTAAATGCGATGATACAGGAAACTAGTTCCTTGTCATTTAGTTTGTTGTGAATCTATATTTTTTACAAAGGTAGCGATAAATGGCTGTAAATCCTAATGCCGGGCGGTGTGTGGCGAGTTTCAATTGGGTGTTGGAGAACATCCCAATATCGGCGCTTAATCCGAATGATTGAATAGTATATTGTTGTAAAATACTATCTGGTAATTTGGTTTTGTCTGGTTGAGGTTGGTGTTCGTAATAATGTCTTTCAGTTTGAAAGGATATGTGGTGTATTTGTGATAATATGATGTAAATGAGTGATGTTTGTAATCGAATTAAAAGTTGCTTGCTTTTTTAATCAGGATTGCATTACTAGAGCATCACCGGAGTTACAGTAGAGGATCCGTGGAGGTAGAGTATGTTAGCTGTTTGGGTATAGATAGTTTGTAGTATTTAGTGGTGTCGGAGTTCCGGTATGACGCTGACAGGAGCAGGCTCGCTGTCAGGTCGTTGGTGTGCGATTGTTGTACGGTTGATTAAAGATGTTGGGATTCGCATTCTGCTATCTTGTCAGCGTCGGAGAGCTGACAGCGATAAAGAAAAAGAAAACACCGTAAATTTCTGAATATGCCCACATATATCCCCCTCCTTAAATTAAAGGACTTCCCTCTGCTATCATATCCTCTGCCCTCATGTAGAAACATATCGGGTTCTTGCAGCCCCCAATAAATCATCGTCCAATACCTGATAAGGTTAATGCGACTTAATGTTTACTGCCAGAATTATCCCTTCAAGGATAATATTGATCATAGCGAGTCAATTGTAAGTATTTCAGCGCTTTGAGGTAATTTGATGTGTTTGTGTTGCTGGAAATAGCCCTCTGTCTTTGCTTCAGCACAAACAAAAACAGGAACCCGTTTAAGTTTGTAAAACGAGTTTATTTACAAATTTAAAAGGTCAAAATCATTGCAAGAACTGACCCCGGTATTTTAAGTCCTGTTTCCGGAACCATCGGAAACATAGTAGGTGTAAGTCGTGCTGGTGGATGACCTCACCCTGCACTACGCCAATAGTGAAAAGAGTAACCAGATCGACTGGATCACCGATGCACGCGGCACACAGGCGCTCAATAATACCAAGGAGTACCAGGACATCTCCAAGGCCACTTCTGGCGAGTTTGCCTACGATGCCAACGGTAATATGACCAAAGATCTGGATCGCAACATTGTGGCATTCCGGTATAATGTGTTAAATTTGCCCGATGTCATCCAGTTCCGTAACGGCAACCAGATACGCAACCTCTACGATGCGAGTGGCAAGAAGCTGGGAACGGAGTATTTCACTCAGTTGACCTACATCACACCACTGGCCGACGGGCAGATTAAAGCACAGAGTTATCTGGCGGGGACAGTCGACCAGAATGGTACGGCCTATATCGGCAACTTTGAGTACAAGACCCTAAATGGAAATGCTTCGCTGACTACCTTGAGTCGTATTTATAACGACGAGGGGTATGTGGAGAATCTCGCATCGCCGCAGTATTTCTACTATCGTCGAGATCACCTGAGTGACGACCGGGAGGTATGGCTTGCCAATACCAATACAGTAGCACAGCGGACACAATATTACCCATCCGGATTGCCATGGGCATATCAAGCAGGCGACAATCCGGATTTACAACATCGTAAGTACAACGGCAAGGAGTTTGTAGAGATGCATGGGTATGATACCTATGACATTGTCTGGCGGCAGTACTATCCGGCGATTATGAGGTTTCAGACACCGGATCCGGAGGTGGAGAATGATTATGACCTGAGTCCATATACCATGTGCCATAATAACATGGTACTTAAGACAGATCCGGATGGAAGAATGCCACAAATGGTTGCCGGTGCTTTAATTGGTGCTGCTCTTGATATTGCAGTACAATCTGTCGAAATAGGACTTAGTCACAATAAAACATTCTCAAAAGATTTCAGTTTTGGATCTGTTGTTGTTGCTGCTGTTGCCGGTGCTACAGGAGTTGGTTTAGCATCGAAAATTGGTCATATGTCATCTGTAGCTAAGTTGGCAATTGGTGCTGCTCACGATATGGCTGCAAGTGCAGCTGGTCAACTGGCAAAAGATGGTAAGGTTAGTATAAGGAAAACCGTAGTTGATGGTTTAGGTGGCAGAGTTACGGGTGAAGTCGTTGGTAAAATAGCAAGAAAGTTTATATCTAATTCATCTACAGCCAAAGTGCTACAAAGTGCTTCTCATCGACTAAATGATCATAAAGGATCAAATCCTTTATCTGCTAAAGCTATTGATGCCAAGACTAAATTGACAAATTATGTTGAGAATCGTACGAATTTAGCTGCATCAACTGCCTCTACAATCGTAACAAATAGTGCAAACGCAGCAATTGATAAACTATCTAAAAAGTAAATGATTAATGGATGTAATAAAAAAATGCAGAAAGTATTTCTCTTCAGAAACTGGAGCTAAAACAATTTTTTATTTAGCCGGGCTTGTTTTTACTGTTTATTCTTTTGGATTGAAGGTATCGCTTCTTATTGTTCTTTTTTTTGCCTCTGGAATAGCATTTGGATTATTCTTTGACTCATTTTATTGGCTAATAAGAGCTAAAAGAGAGTCAACTAGATATCCTGTAAGTAAATGGATTTACAAATTGATAGCAAGCGTAATTTGTATTGTTTTGCTGCTGGTATTTACAGATATCGAAATTCTTATCTACGCATTGTTGATTGGGATAGTTATTTTGGTTGTTCCATTGATTTTTGCATCAAAGTGGGTTGACTAATATCCAAGGATGCCCCCGTCACCAGTAGCGTGCGATAACCGTTATCCGATCATTAGGCAGTTTGGCGAAAGCTCTGCTGTCGTCATTGCTAAAAGCAAAGCTCCTGCTTTGCATCAATAACGCGGAAGCAAGAATAAGAAAGCAGTTTCAGCAATCGGTCTGGAGCTGCTTTCTGCATAATGTATGAGTATGGGATGGGGTAATTGGAATAGAATGGTTATTTTTGATGATTGTACAGATAATCAGGATTTTTTTATACTAAGGTAAGGCCAGGAGGCCTTGATTATCAACGACGAAGGCGGAGCCTGTCGCCGAACGACAGAGTGCGGTAATTGGCAGTTGTGGGATTGTGTGTGGGATAGGCTACGGTCAATCGGGGGGAAATATGACAATAGATTTGCTCATTATTTATACCTGCTTATTTCCTGCACCTTATTCAATGAAATGGGTATAATGATCGTTGTGATTCCCAGATTATATAAGTGCTTTTGGATGGAGAAAATAGTATAGTTGTGCAGGATTCTGGTTATTTGGTATGTGCCTTTAAACACAAGTTGTCCACCCACAAACGTTGCATTCGGGTATTTTTTTACTATTTCGGGAACCATTTTAATCACTTCTTCAGCCACATTGGTTCCAATACAGTAATGGTATTCGGCATGATATCCCATTTCCCGGATTAAAGAGGTGTATTTATTCAGGTCCTGTTCAATATTCTGTCTTATTTTGTCGACCACATGACTCTTATGAAAACTATCCGAATCGACGATGCCGACCTGTATAAAAACGAAATTCTTATATACATTCTGAAAGGAATTCAGGATCGTAAACAGGGAGTAAAGTCCGATTCCCGAATACCCATTTACAAGGATCACCGCTGTCATATCCCCCGTGCCGATGGTCCGGTTTTCATTTGATGAACAATTTAATTTATGCTTCAGGCTGCTGACAATTTCCGGTGTCTGTGAGATTAGGATATGATGTATTTTACTAAGTTCAAGCCCGATTAACCGATAATGCCTTTTGATGTAAAAACCACCAGTCACCAATGCTCCGGTAATTATCATTGTAATCCAGCCCCCCTCGTAAAACTTAACGACAATTACATTAAGCAGGATAAACACGGTAAGCAACAGCCCAATTCCATTGATCAGAAGTTTCTCAAGCCATTTCTTTTCCGTTTTACGTTCGGTAAACCAGTGTTTTACCATCCCGTATTGAGATAGAGAAAAGGTGATAAACACATTTATACTATATAATACGACCAGGAATGCTACCGATGCTTTTGATAGCCAGATAACGGCAAATGCAGCAATACCCATTATCAATACTCCATTCCGGGAGACCAGCCGATCGCTTAACATCGTAAACCGGTGAGGCAACCAGGAGTCATGTGCCATGTTGGCCATCACTCTCGGGCCATCTAAGAATCCGGTCTGAGCAGCGACAAAAAGCAAGGCGGCTTCAGAGATCAATGTTATGTATAAAAATGCTTGGCCGATAACCGGATTCCATGTGTCAATGGCAGACGTGATCAATATCGCATTTATTGTTTTTCCGGGTTGAAGATGAATATTGAAGAGGAAAAAAGATACAATCAATCCCAGTACGGCAACCGACAATGAAAAGGCTAGCAACCGCATCGTCTTAATGGCTGTTTTCACTCGGGGCTCGCGTAGGTTCGGAATCCCGTTGCTTACTGCTTCAATCCCGGTATAAGTTCCGGCACCCATGCTATAGGCTTTCATGATCAGAAAAAATGTTCCGTAAAAACCTAACTGATGGACCGTATTGGAAAATTCAGCCCCGGTCTGTACCGCTACGTTCTTTATATCAGGAATATGAGTAGAAAATGAGAATCCAATCAATAAGATGTGGGTAAATACGAAAACAATAAAGATGGGGGTTAATGCTTTTACCGATTCTTTTACACCTCTGAGATTTAATATGACAAGCACTGCTAATATCGTAAGTGCGAAAACTGTTTTATAGGCATGATACTGAATGGGCAGAAAACTGAAAACGGCATCAGACCCACTCGAAATAGAAATGGAAATGGTCAAAACATAGTCGATAAGCAGTGCGCAACCCGACACCATTCCCATTTGGGGAGAGATTAACCGACTGGCGACTAAATAACCGCCACCACCGTGTGGAAACAATCTGATAATCTGGGAATAACTGGTGCTGATGATAAATATGGTTGCTGTTGTTAACAGTCCGACTATAATTGAGAGGTTGATATGCGCCCCCAATGTCTTATAGATCTCTTCGGGTCCGTAACACGAAGATGATAAAGCATCAGCACCAAGTCCAACCCAGGCAAGAAAGACAATCAATGAAATTCTGCTGAATGTACTGCTGTCGGTCAAATCACGCGTGTTTCCGATTACAGCATCCTTTAATTTTTTGAGAAGGTCTCTCATTTCTTATCTCAGTTAAAATTAGAACAATTGTGACGGGGCAAAGTTCCGTTGGGTTGTACACGGAGGAGTGGGGAACCCATTTAGAGATTCGAAGTCTTTGGCTAAAGCCGGATTTGTTCTGTTTCATATCTGACCGTCGGCTAAAGCCTGACGGCAATTTATTATTGTTGCAGTTGTTGCATTGCCGTCCGGCTTTAGCCGACGGACAAGGGAGTTCTTTTTTTATCGGCTTTAGCCAAATCGACTGTATCGTTATATTTTTTGACACTATTGACAGGATACAACGATTGGGGGAAAAGCCAACGAACCAGATGGTATTCAGATCACTTTCCGTATATATACCATAAACTTGAAACAAAGTTAAGTTTCGTTCCAGATAAGCGGCTGGCAGGAAAAATGGCTAATTTTGCAGTCCAATTTCCTACAAATGATTGATAATACACAATTTGAAAATAAAACTGCAGTCTATTTTACCTTAGGCTGCAAACTCAATTTCGCTGAAACTTCCACTATCGGCAAGATGCTGAATGAGCACGGTGTGCGCCCTGTGCGCAAAGGCGAGAAAGCCGATATCTGTGTGGTAAATACTTGCTCCGTTACCGAACTTGCTGACAAGAAATGTCGTCAGGTTATCCGCAAACTTATCAAGGAACATCCCGGCGCTTATGTTGTGGTAACAGGTTGTTACGCACAGCTTAAAGGACAGGAGATCGCCGAAATCCCAGAAGTAGATATTGTTTTGGGTTCCAACCAAAAGATGGATATCCTGGCTCACCTCGGCGACCTGCGTAAGAAACAAAAAGGAGAAGTGGTCTCTTCGTCCAAAAACGACCTGAAAAAGTTTGTGCACTCCTGCTCGAGCGATGACCGCACCCGCCATTTTCTGAAAGTACAGGACGGTTGCGATTACTATTGCACTTACTGCACTATCCCTAATGCCCGTGGTAACAGTCGTAACGGAACCATTGAAGAGTTGGTAGCACAAGCTAAAAAGGTGGCAGCCGAAGGTGGCAAAGAGATTGTCCTGACCGGTGTGAACATCGGTGATTTTGGCCGTACTACCGGAGAAACTTTCTTTGAACTGATTCAGGCCCTGGATAATGTGGAAGGGATCGACCGTTTCCGGATTTCATCCATCGAGCCGAATCTGCTCACCGATGAAATTATCCGCTTTGTGGCCGGTTCAAAACGTTTTGCACCGCATTTCCATATTCCGTTGCAATCGGGCAGCGACGATGTGCTCAAGCTGATGCGCCGCCGTTATGATACGGCTCTGTTTGCGCATAAAGTCCAATTGATTAAAGAGATTATCCCCGATGCATTTATCGGAATAGATGTCATTGTAGGTTCTCGCGGAGAGACGGAAGAGTATTTTGAAGACGCTTACCGTTTTATAGAATCTCTCGATTTTGCTCAGCTTCATGTATTTACCTATTCCGAGCGGGCTAATACCCAGGCGCTGAAGATTGAACATGTGGTAACGCCGCAGGAAAAACAGCAGCGCAGCAAGCGGTTGCTTGACCTTTCTGACGAGCGTCAACACCAGTTTTACCAGAAGTATCAGGGCGAAATTCGTAAGGTGTTGTTTGAACATTCATCCAGTGGGAAAATGATGGTCGGCTTTACCGAAAACTACATCAAAGTGCAGGTTCCCTATCAGGAGGAATTGATAAATACGACCCAATCCGTATCTTTGCAGGAGTTTAATGGCGACAAAACGCTGTTGAACGGTTCATTGCAATAAGAACACAGAATGGAAAAAGCTTTGTATTTATTACTATACACCCTTATCCGGATTCACGCCAAGCTGCCGCTGCGCTGCCTCTACGTGATTTCGGATATTTTATTCCCCATCACCTACTATATTGCCAGGTACCGGCGGAAAGTGGTTCGACAGAATCTGACGGAATGTTTCCCCGAAAAGTCAGAAAAGGAGATTGTCCAACTGGAAAAACGATTCTATCACCATTTTTGCGATTACATTGTTGAAAGCGTAAAACAGGCTGCCATAACAAAAGAAGAGGTACTTAGCCGTACCCGGATCACAAATATGGAGGTCATGAATGAGTGGGAGAAAAAAGGGCGTTCAGCCATTATCATGCTGGGGCATTACGGTAACTGGGAGTGGTTTTCGTCAATTAACTATCGCCTGAATACGACACAGTCCGGACAGATATATCGCCAGCTGAAGAGTCCGTTGATGGATAAAATATTCCTTCAAATCCGTTCGGTATATGGTGCGCTCAGCATTGAAAAGAAAAAGACGATGCGTGAAATCCTGATGCTGAAAAAGCAAAAGAAACAGGTGCTTATCGCATTCCTTTCGGACCAGTCACCATCAAGAAACAATCTGATTTACTGGACCAACTTCCTGAATCACGAGACATCAATACTGGTGGGAGCTGAGCGAATTGCCCAGAAGGCTGATTTTGACGTGTTTTACTTTGATGTCCGTAAAACCGGACGGGGGAAATACGAGGCTGAGATAAAAGTGATAACTGAAAATCCAACCGAAACACGGGAGTTTGAAATTACTGAAAAGTATGCCAGGTTGATGGAGGAAACCATTATGCGTGACCCGGCCTACTGGCTGTGGACACACAAGCGGTGGAAACATAAACGGGAAGATTAACCCCTGAAAAATAGTGAGCGGGAAGTATCCGATAGGGTATTTCCCGCTTTTTCATTACTTTTACATTCTGTTTTAAGGAAATTCCATGAAGAAAGTCTCTGTAGTCATACTCAACTGGAACGGTGCAGCCCTGTTGCGCGAGTTTTTGCCGTCGGTCATAGCCAATACCAACAGCGAACTGGCCGATGTTTACGTTGCCGATAATGGCTCTACGGATGACAGCATCGCAGTTCTGGAATCGGAGTTTCCCGAAGTAGGAATTATCCCTATGGATAAGAACCGGGGCTTTGCCGAAGGTTACAACCAGGCGCTGAAAGCAATTCAGACAGAATATTCCGTCCTGTTGAACTCTGATGTACAGGTTACTCCGGGCTGGATAGAGCCGCTGGTCTCCTTTATGGATTCCCATTCGCAAGTAGCTGCCTGCCAACCTAAAATCCGCGCTTACCGCAGTCCCGAATACTTCGAGCACGCCGGAGCTTGCGGCGGTTTTATTGACCACCTCGGATATCCTTTCTGTCGGGGCAGGCTTTTTCAAACCCTGGAAAAAGACAACCAACAGCACGACTCCATTATTCCGATTTTCTGGGCGACCGGAGCGTGCCTTTTCATCCGGACTAAACTCTATTACGAAGTGGGCGGACTCGATGGAGACTTCTTTGCCCACATGGAGGAGATTGATCTCTGCTGGCGATTGAAGTCAAGAGGTTATGACCTTTATTGCATTCCCCAAAGTACGGTTTTCCACCTAGGAGCAGCAACACTTTCGACCGAAAGCCCGAGAAAAACCTACCTCAATTTCCGTAATAACCTGCTGATGCTGTATAAAAACCTTCCGCAGAAGGAGCTTAACAAAGTGCTGTTTATCAGATTGATTCTGGATATCTTGGCATTCTTTGTAACGTTGGTTGGCGGAAAAACCGGAAATGCGGTAGCAATCTGGAAAGCGGTAACTTCATTTTACAAGGATAAAAAACAGTTCACTGCGAAGCGGAATGAGAACCTGAAACTGGCTGTCCGCACTTCTTTTCCGGAGATGTACAGCGGGAGCATTGTTTGTGATTTTTACATCAAAAAGAAGGAAACGGTTATATTATAAGCAGCTTATCCACCAGTTTTTCCACTTTATTTACCAATTTCCACCCATCGGAATTTCTAATGCAAACTAATTTTACGGACTTAAATTATAAATCTAAGACCGTAATGAGAATTCTCTACAAACCAACCCTTTCACAGTGGCGATATTGGATTGCAATTGCATGCGTCACTTTTTTATTTCAACCCGAAGCTGTTTTTGCACAAAATTCCCCGGTTATAAAAGTCGATTTAAACAAATCAGGACGACAAGCATCAGAAGTTAATGAGCCGGGGTACACTTCATGGTATCTCGCTGTTGATGGGGCGAAGAGCGATAGCATGACAATCAGCGGCGTTAAAATCAAATTCACACAAGTAGATGAATTTGGCACAGGATTGACGACCCAATGGTACAAAGCCGGCATCTCATCTCCGTATTATGCCCGCCTCGTTGATGATGGTGTCATGGTCGCTGGAACCAATGCCAATAACGGGGCAAAAATAGAAATGCGCATTAGTGGTCTACCAGCCGGGGAGCATACTCTTCTCACATTTCACAATACTTTTGACAGCCCATTGGCATACACTTTTAGCCCGATTAATATCTATGTGAACGGGGTGTTGACTGTAGAGAAATTGATGCCCAGCAATCGTGCGCTCAAAACCTCAGATGTTCCGACGAAATATTTCAAAATACAAGCAGTTGACGGACAAGACGTGGTTGTGCTGTTTGAAGCTGATCGGACCTCTTCAGCGACACAGAAAAACGTAACCTTGTGTGGCTTTGAAATAAATACGACCAATATCGCAGCAGCTGCTAAAAATCCGGTTCCTGCCGATCGTGACGAACATGTAGATGCAGACAATGGAACTGAGACTCTTCTATGGAGCCCGGCTCCCGGTGTTACCCAACACCAGGTCTATTTTGGCAATGATTCTGCCAGCGTAGCTAATGCAACTGTAACTTCACCACTTTACAAAGGGATACAGTCGGATACCACCTATACTTTATTAAACCTGTACAGCATGAATACCTGTTACTGGCGGGTAGATGAGATAACATCGGTAGGACTCGTTACGAAAGGCAACGTTTGGTACTTCCGTCCCCGTCAGCTGGCATTCCCCGATGCGGAAGGGTATGGCCGTTTTGCCCGTGGTGGCCGAGGCGGAAAAGTCGTTGAGGTAACCAATCTGAATGATGATGGTCCGGGTAGCTTGCGTGCTGCTGTGACAACTGATATTGGTCCGCGCACGATTGTCTTTTCCGTTTCGGGAATCATTCAACTGCAATCCAGACTTACATTGACTCAACCTTACATCACAGTAGCTGGACAAACCGCACCGGGTAAGGGGATTTGTATTCGAAGTGCACCTTTCGGAATGAGTGGAGCTAAAGATGCTGTGATTCGTGATATTCGCGTGCGTTTGGGTAAAGGCCAGACATACGATGGGATGGGAATGGCCGGAAGCGACCACTGCATCATCGATCACTGTTCCATCAGCTGGACTATAGACGAAGCATTCAGCTCGCGTAACGGGAAAAATATCACCCTGCAGCGGACTTTGATCTCTGAAGCCCTGAATGTGGCCGGCCACCAGAACTATCCGGTTGGAACGGCTCACGGTTATGCGGCAAGTATCAGCGGTGAAAAGGGCAGCTTCCACCACAATCTGTTGGCTCACTGCTCGGGACGCAACTGGAGCCTGGCGGGTGGCCTAGATGGTAACGGTTATTATGCCGGAAGTCTCGATATTTTCAATAACATAGTGTATAACTGGGACAACCGGACTACCGACGGTGGCGCCCATGAGGTGAACTTTGTCAACAACTACTACAAACCGGGACCTGAATGTTCGATGAAATACGCACTGAACGCACAATACGATGCTTTTCCCGGTACACAGAAATATTACTTTGCCGGCAATGTAATGCCCGGGGTATTTGATGAAACGAATCAAACGGCAGGTCGGAAATATTCCGGAACACCTGATGGGTACAGTCCCTGGGTGGATGCGCCGTTCTTTCCCTCTTTTGCTAAAATCCATTCGGCAACCGATGCCTACAAGAGTGTGCTCTCTGATGTGGGATGTACGCAACCGCTATTTGACGACCATGATATCCGGATTATCAATGAAACATTCAACGGAACATATACTTATAAAGGTAGTTATACCGGTTATAAAGGTCTGATTGACGATGAGGCTGACGCGGGTGGTTATGAAAACTATCCGCAGGAAACGCGTCCTGCCGGTTTCGACAGTGACCATGACGGACTCCCTGACTGGTGGGAGAATATCATTGGCACGAATGCCAATTCGGTAGCCGGAGATTTCAGCGATGCGAATGCCGATGCCGACCACGATGGTTATACGAATCTTGACACTTACCTGGAATGGATGGCGAATCCTCATTTCACTGCCGTTCAGAACCAACCGTTGCAGATAGATCTTTCAGCATTTACCCGTGGTTATAGCGGAACGTTGACTTTTACAACATCGGATGTGGCTAACGGGGTGGTTACCGTAAATTCGTCTGCAAAGACGGCTCAGTTTACTCCGGCACAAACCGGTTTGGCTAAATTCAAATTCACCGTTACCGATGCCGCCGGAGCTACCACTACGCGTACCATCGGCCTCCGGGTGGAAAGCAGCGCCTCGGCGGTTGAGAAAGTTCAGACAAATGCATTGTTACGGGTATATCCCAATCCGGTGAAAGAATCCCTGAATCTTTCTTACAATGCAGAAGTAACGGATAAGGCTGAAATCATATTGATTAACCAGGCGGGAGCAGTGGCGCTTCATAAACAGTGTAACGCCATTAACGGTCAGAACAAGGTAAGCTTAAACGTGTCAGGTTTGGCATCCGGTAGTTATTTGCTTACTGTGAAAACCGGACAGACAACCAGTACCGTTAAAGTGATTAAGCAATAAATATCCCACACCATATATCTCCTGACCGCCTTGCTCCCACAGCAGGGCGGTTTTGCTTTAGATACCCCACAAACAAATACCTTTGCAGGTGTGTTCTTTATTCAAGCTCCTAATCAAAACCCTTTTATTATGCCTAAACATTCAACCCTCTGCGGCTTTCTGCTCCTGTTGCTTGTCGGTTTCACCTTGCCCGGGTTGGCGCAGAAGCCCATCCTTGATGTTGGTCTTCGTCTGCAAAAGACGGTGAATCTCTACAATGAGAACGGCCTTTCGGTGCAATATTCCCATCCCACGTTGTGCTATGACAAGCTCTATTTCGGGCTGAGTTACGTGACCAGCCGACTGGGAACGGCGATTAACAGCAATGCCATCAAGCAGGATAACTATATCCTCTCGGGAACGTGGATGTTTCGCCCGCAACACGTCGTGCGCCCTTTTGCCCGGTTGAATACAGGTTATTTTCATGCCGATTATGAATATGCGATATTTGATGACCTGGATAACACTTCAGTGTTGCTTTCTCCCGAAGGAGGAGTCTGTTTTGAGACGCATCTTCCCATCAAGATTTCCCTTTCGATGGGATACAATGTAATTACGGGTAATGGTGTGAATGGCGCCGGCACCCTGTTTCCCCTTTACTTTCAAACGACATTATCATGGAACGTATTCAAATAAATAACGCTGGATCAACGAGATGCATTTCGTCACAGAGACGCATAATCATGCGTCTCTACATTGGAATGGTGATGATTATGGGATTGGTAGCCGGTTGCGACAAAACACCGCCCTATGCCGATGCAATGCTGGATAGCGGGAAGCTCTTTGACCCATCGCTATACCATCCGGAGAAATACCTGACATCGATTGCTCACCCCAATCCGACGGCCGCTGAGAAGACGCGACCGGTTATTATAGCCTGTCACGGTTACAGTGCGACTACCTTCGAGTGGGATGAATTCCGTACGTGGTTGAAGCCGGACTCGGCAAAGGTGTTTGTCTCTCAGGTGTTGCTGGGCGGTCACGGTCGCAGCTATGAGACGTTTAAACAATCCACGTGGCGGGACTGGCAGGACTCCATCAAATCGGAATACGAACGTTTGGTCAAAGAAGGCTACACCAATATCAGCTTCACCGGTTCATCCACGAGTGGGCCTCTGATTATGGAGATGGTGGCTTCGGGGTATTTCAACGGAAAAGTGATACCGAAGAACATTCTGCTGGTGGATCCGATTGTCATTGCTTCGAATAAAACGCTGTCACTCGTTGGCATACTCGGTCCGATGCTGGGCTACATTGATACTAAAAACTCTGCCGCTGAGGATAAATACTGGTATCACTTCCGTCCGCAGGAAACGTTGCAGGAGTTGCAGACACTGCTCAACCGGGTGCGCAAGGATTTGGAGAAAGGCGTCACCCTGCCTGCCGGATGCGCGATGAAAGTCTATAAGTCGAAGAAGGATGATGTGGCCGACCCGGTGAGTGCTGTGTTGATTTACAAAGGAATGCGCACGGCCTCAGGAGGATTGATCGATATCGATATGGTGGATTCGCGGCTGCATGTCTTCACACGGCTCGACCTCCGGACAGATGCTACGGATAAAGATCGAATGAATCAGCAGAATGCTTTTCAGGATATGGAGAGTCGGGTGTTGAGGTAACGATAAACGACAAACGGTCGGAATTTTAGGATTCCGACCGTTTGTTATTTCTGTAGGGGTAACCCTTGTGGTTACCCTATAATCTTGGTTGCCCAATTCATAATGATATGCGAATATGATTACCATCTGTTTTGATTATTTGCGTGAATCCATTTGCAGAATATCGTTTATAGAGCTCAACCATAAGGGTTTCATTTCTTTTCAATACATAACCCGGACGGGTAAAACGTTGAAATATCGTCCGGGTTAATATAGTATGTGTTTCTCAATGGTTGCAGAGGAGCAATTAGAATTTGCTGCTTTTATAGTCAGTTGAAGTTATTGGAGAATGATTTTCTTTACATCAACGGTATTCCCTTTTGCATCAACTAGTTGAATAAAGTAAATGCCATTACCGGTCCATTGTGACATGTTTATCTTAGAAACCTGCTCATTTATGTTAGTAGAGTAGATTTCCGAACCTAAAGCATTTTTTATCTTAACTGAGTATTGATTCAATGTTGAAAAGTTATTTCCGAAGTCTACCATTAAAAAATCCTTGGTAGGATTGGGATATACTTTGATGGTATTTTGATAGGTAATAGGAGATATCCCCAACAGATTAGCATTGATTACCAACGTGTCGGTTACTGATACTAATTGTTTGCACATCCCATCATTAAAGACTTTTGCTATTTCGGTAGGAGTTAGTTGTCTGTTCCAGAAAGCAATGTCATCAAGTTTACCCTTGAAAAATGCTGTTCCATTGGGGAAGTTAGGTGAAAATGTGCATCCAAGATTAATCTCTCTATCCCCCGTTACAAAAGGAACCTGAGCGACCGAATCAACATATTCCCCATTTTTATATACTTTCATTACCGAACTAGCATTGTTATATGAAATAACATAATGGGTCCAGGTGTAAATCATAGGGGTTTTGTCATATATTGTTGATACTTTTCCCGGATATATACTTTGGATGTATGTCACTTTTTTAAGGTTTTGACTATTGGATAACCCGTAAACTATTCTGTAGCGATAATTCCAGTTAGTGGCACTTCTATCATTAAAAAACTCATAACCATCGAGTTTTGGGGTTGTATCAGTTGGTAATACCCAGATTGAAATCGAATAAGAACTATTGGATAATTTAGTGTTTATCGATGAGGGTAAAACGATATGGTCGTTAATACCATTAAAAGCATATGCTGCATTGTCGTGCCCAAATCGGTCACTGGTCAAAGTTGCGCTAAGAATCTGTCCATTGTTGTCATTTGGACCCTCGTCGTTTACGGTGCCATTAAATGGGAAATATGCAACCAATCCCTTTAAGGGAAGTTGAGCGTTGATACTTAACGATAAAACCAAGAGTGAAAGAGAAAATAGTTTCTTCATTGTAATTCAATTAAATATAGTTGTTTATGATAAGAACTTAAAACATTATTATCTATAGCGGAAAAACTTAAGAATTTTCAATCGTACGATTGCGATACTCACAATAACGTTATTGTGACACCCACAATCGCTCGATTGTAGGTGTCACAAACGACTTATTGAGCGGTCAACACTTTGTCAAAAGTTATAGACCTCGGATCTTTTAGCAATTGAGCACCACTATATTGGCTAGCCACCTCCAACACATAACTCCCCGCCGCCAATCCCGGCGTGACAATCACCAGCTCCGATGGATTATTGGTCACAATGTCGGTTGGATCCACTTTTGTGCGTTCGCTGGTTGCCTCGTTGACGAAGAAGATGCCCACGGATTCGTGCTCACCCACTACTTTGAGCTTCGAACCTTTGATGCGGAGGTTGCGGTTGGGGGTGATGCGGTCGTTGATGAGGCCCGTCTTCACGTCGGTCACCTGGGCAATTGAGATGCCGCTTTCAGCCACACCGAGGATATCCACCCCGATGTCGGAGAGCATTTTGCGTAGCACATCCCCCCTGGTTAAATTGGAACAGGACGGAATGTTTCGATGGGTTGAAAGTTTCCATCGGGCTGTTGAAAACTCCCTTAATCAGCGGAGTGGCAGTGAAGTAGCCCGTGTTGACGGAGAATCCGTCACTCAGTTGGTAACCCATCTCTTTGAGGAAGAGATTCACGCTGTGCTCCATGGCCGTGGCCGACACGTCAGCCCCGCCACGTCCTGCGGCAGAGTTGCAGATGTCGGGAATCGACAATGTGCGTTCAGCACTTACCCGCGCGATGAAATCGTTCGGGTCTTCTGTTAGTACGTTTTCGAACAGGTTCGCCTTCAGGCGATGTTTGATTTCTGACATAAAAACATTCGTTTTAAAGGTAAATATTCAAATAAAAGAAACACTCACGAAACGAAATACAAGGTCTTTTGCATTAACTAAAAAGTGTCTTCAATCAAAGGGTTATTTGTAAATCTATGTAAATGCCGTTAATCCCGCAATAGCAAGCGATACTTTTTTTAAGGAAAATCCTTTTCGATAGAACTGTCATTTAACAAAAGTCACCCTTTCAGTTGGCTGCCATAACCGCCTCAATCTCCCTGTTAATCAACCCTAATCAAGCATTCTTAATCTCAAAATCAACAGCTTTGTGCATTTTTGACTATCTTTGCACACTAACTATAAGCAATAGGTATGACATCGATTAGTCACTCAGATATAATCACCTCTACAGTTAAGAAACTGTCAGATCCTGAATCATTTAAAAATCTGAGTCATCAACACCGCGAAGGCGAACCCATGCCATCAAGCGAGGAGTTGAATGACTTTATCAACCTGGCCCGCGCGATTCTCTTTCCGGGCTTTTTCGGAAACTCTACCATCAACAGCCGCACGCTTAACTACCACATCGGGGTAAAAGTGGAGCGTATGTACGAACTGCTCGTGGAGCAAATCCTCGCCGGTATGTGCTACGAATGTGCAGCCAAAGATGTCACCCACTTCAACGAATATCAGGAAAAGGCGATGGATAAGGCGGCTTCGTTTATCGAAAAGCTGCCCGAACTGCGCCGCATACTGGGCACAGATGTGCTTGCCGCATACAACGGAGACCCTGCAGCTCAAAGCACCGGCGAGGTGATCTTCTGCTACCCGGCCATCCGCGCCATCACCAACTACCGTCTGGCACACGAACTGCTGCTGCTCGATGTGCCTCTTATTCCCCGTATGATCACCGAAATGGCTCACTCAGAGACCGGTATCGACATTCACCCGGGAGCTACCATCGGCGAGTATTTCACCATTGACCACGGCACGGGTGTGGTAATCGGAGCGACTGCCATCATCGGCAAGAACGTGAAGCTTTACCAGGGCGTTACCCTCGGTGCGAAGAGCTTCCCGCTTGATGCAGACGGTAATCCGATAAAAGGAATTCCACGCCACCCGATTATCGAGGACGATGTCGTGATTTATTCAAATGCTACCATCCTCGGCCGTATAACTGTGGGACATGGTGCTACCATCGGTGGCAACATCTGGGTAACCGATGACGTGGCTCCGGATGCTCGCATCATACAATCCAAAGCAAAGAAATGACAAATACATACCAAATGATTGCCAAAACCCTCTATAATCTGGAGGACGTTTTGGCTGAAGAATTGATTGCCCTCGGGGCGAATGATGTGGAGATTGGCCGTCGCGCCGTATCTTTCACCGGTGATAAAGCCTTAATGTACAAGGCAAATCTGCATTGCCGCACGGCGTTGCGTATCCTGAAACCAATCTACACTTTCAAGGCTGAAAGCACCGATGAGGTGTATATGAAGATTAAAGAGTTTGCCTGGGAAAACGTTATCGGAATGAAGCAGACCTTCTCGATTGACACCGTGGTCTTCTCTGATAACTTCAAGCATTCCAAGTTCCTGACCTATCGGGTAAAGGATGCTATCGTGGATTACTTCAACGAGAAGTTTGAGCAACGCCCGTCGGTACGTCTCACCAATCCGGACATTTACCTCAATGTGCACGTGGCAAATGACAGCTGCACCATTTCGCTCGATAGCTCGGGTGAATCGCTGCACAAACGTGGCTACCGTCAGGAGCAGACAGAAGCGCCTATCAGCGAAGTACTTGCTGCGGGGATGATCCTGAAGACCGGCTGGAGAGGCGAATGTCCGCTCATTGACCCGATGTGTGGTTCTGGTACTATCCTGGTCGAAGCGGCCATGATTGCGCTCAATATCCCTCCCGGCATTCACCGCAAGGAGTTTGCGTTCGAGAAATGGACCGATTTCGATGAAGAGCTTTTCGATATGGTCTATAACGACGATTCCCGCGAGAAAGAGTTTGAATTTAAAATATACGGTTCGGATATCTCTCCGAATGCCATTGCGATTGCCGAAGCCAATATCAAACGTGCCGGCGTGAGTAAATACGTAGTGCTGAAATCACAACCGTTCCAGCAAATCACCAACCCGCCGGCAAACGGTATTCTTGTAACCAACCCGCCTTATGGCGAGCGTATCTCTACCCGCGACCTGTTGGGCTTATACGAGATGATTGGTGAGCGCCTCAAGCACGTATTTACCGGCTACCAGGCCTGGATACTCAGCTACCGCGAGGAGTGTTTCGAGAAAATCGGACTGAAACCATCGGCTAAAGTTCCTTTGCTGAATGGTACGCTGGAGTGCGAATTCCGCAAGTATGAAATCTTTGCCGGTAAGCACAAGGTGTTCAAGAAAAATAAATACGAGGGAAGACAGTAAGAGGTTGAGGTAAATCAACTCGAATCCCTTTCTGTTCCCGACAACCACAACGTGGTTGAATCTCAATAACCACGGGTGCAACCCGTGGTAGACAAATCCAAGTTCCTGAAGAACCCTGAAGGGGTTCAACCAAGGAGCAAACTGATTGAATATAACATTTGACAAATAGTTTATTTAAAGCAACAATGAACATTCTTCTATTAGGTTCGGGAGGCCGCGAACATGCTTTGGCCTGGAAAATCAAACAAAGTCCAAAAGTAGAAAACCTTTACATCGCTCCGGGTAACGCCGGTACAGCGACTGTCGGTACCAACGTTGCCATTTCGGCTACCGACTTCCCTAAAATCAAAGAGTTTGTATTAGCCAACCAGGTTTCGATGGTAGTCGTAGGACCTGAAGACCCATTGGTGAAAGGTGTTGTTGAGTTTTTTAAAAACGATGTCGAATTGCAGAAGGTAGCCATCATCGGCCCTTCACAAGTGGGTGCACAACTCGAAGGCAGCAAGGATTTTGCCAAAGCCTTCATGATGCGTCATAACATCCCGACAGCAGCTTACCAAAGCTTCACGGCCGAAACCCTGAACGAAGCCTACGCATTCCTCGAAACTCTCGAAGCGCCTTACGTATTGAAAGCGGATGGATTGGCTGCGGGTAAAGGAGTATTGATTATCTCTGACCTGGAAGAGGCGAAAAGAGAATTGGCAGAAATGCTCAACGGTATGTTTGGCGATGCCAGCAAAACCGTGGTCATCGAAGAATTCCTCGACGGTATCGAATGTTCGGTATTCGTACTGACCGATGGTAAATCATACAAAATCCTGCCTGAAGCGAAAGACTACAAACGCATCGGCGAAGGCGACACCGGCCTGAATACCGGCGGTATGGGTGCTGTTTCTCCGGTATCTTTTGCCAATGCAGAGTTTATGCAGAAAGTGGAAGAGCGCATCGTGAAACCAACCATTGCAGGTCTTCAGCAAGAGAATATCGACTACAAAGGGTTTGTATTCCTGGGACTGATTAAGGTAAAAGGTGAGCCGGTAGTGATCGAGTACAACGTGCGCATGGGCGACCCTGAAACAGAGGCCGTTATGCTCCGCATCAAATCTGACTTCGTCGATCTGCTTGAAGGTGTTGCTGAAGGCAAGCTGGATGAAAAAACACTGGAAGTTGACCCACGCAGCGCTGTGACTGTTATGTTGGTATCAGGCGGTTATCCGGGCGATTACGAAAAAGGCAAAGTAATCAGCGGTCTGGACAAAGTAACAGATAGCATCGTTTTCCACGCAGGTACTACCGAAAAAGACGGCAACGTTGTGACCAATGGTGGCCGTGTCATCGCGGTCAGCTCTTACGGTAAAGACAAAAACGAAGCGTTGGCTACCTCATTTGCCAATGCAAAAGTGATTGACTTTGACAAAAAATACTTCCGATCAGATATCGGATTCGATTTATAATTCATATTCCGGGCAGGCTGTGAGAATAGCCTGCCCTTACTCTCTTAATATAAAAGGTAATTGTGTCGATGAGAAACAAAAGCATAATTGAACATATTGCCACAGGCCGTTTCTCGGTACTGTTGACTCTTTTAGTGGTATTAAGCCTGATTGTAACCCGTATCCTGCTTTATCCGCATTCTATTCCGGTTAAACCTGACTTTGGACTTTTTTCAAATGTCCTGACCAATCTTATTCAGAATAACTACGTGAAATATGCGATAGACGGAGCATTTCTGGTATTGTTTGCATTCCTGCTCAATCATGCCGACACGCGTTTCAGTATCAATCGTATCCGCACATCTTTACCTTTCTTTATTTCCGGAATTATCCTGGTGACCAATAACCAATTGCTGGGCAACTGGGGCGAAAGTTTCAGCGCGTTGCTTATCATTGTGGCAATTGCGTCTCTGTTCAGTTCTTACCAGGCTCCACGGGCAGAGAAACACGCATTTGACATTTCGCTGTTGCTCTCTTTTTCCAGCCTTTTCTGGATAAAAACGGTTTACCTGCTGCCGGTCTTCTGGATTGGGATGTATATGATGAAGACGTTGAGCTTCCGTAGCTTCCTGGCTTCCATTATCGGTATCCTAACACCGTACTGGTTTGCCTTCTTCTATTTTGCCTATTATAACGACTATACGCCGTTGCTCAATTACCTGCAAACCGGAATTGACTTCCATTTGATTAACTTTACTGAGGTAAAACTCTTTAACTGGATTCACCTTGGAATTACTATTCTGACTACAATGTTTGCTATCGGTCACTGTATGTTCAGTAGCTACAACGATAAAATCCGTAGTCAGACTTTCCTGAACTTCCTCTTTTTCATCCTGTTCTGCACCTACGCGTTGATAGTCGTTGACTTTCAGCACAGCGGTTCCATCATTTACCTGAACTATCTGATTTCGACATTCCTGATTTCTTATCTCTATGCATCGGAAAAAGGACGCTTCTCTAACTTCTTGTTTCAGGCGCTCTTCATTACCTATGCGCTCATTTATATATGGAGTTTATCCTAAACTTTGCCGAATGGGGCTATTTCGGCCTCTTTTTGGCTTCTTTTCTGGCGGCAACCATTCTGCCATTCAGCTCTGAAATCGTATTCAGTGCATTGGTCCTGGCGGGAATGAATCTCTGGGGATGCACAGTTGCTGCGACTATCGGAAACTTTCTGGGAGGATTGAGTTGTTACTACCTCGGTTATCTGGGGAATGTGGAATGGATTGAGAAATACCTGAAGATTAAAAAAGAAAAGGTAGATAAGCTTCAGAACTGGCTCAACGGAAAAGGTTCAGCCATGGCGTTCTTTGTCTTTCTACCGGGTGTCGGAGATATTATTGCCGTTGCTCTAGGCTTTCTCCGGGCGAATGTATATGCGGTTTCCCTCTTCATGTTTGCAGGGAAATTTATCCGCTATATTGTTTGGATGCAGATGGTTTACGGTGTGATTAAGCTTTTCTAAATCTTTGTTGCCCGCAGCATTTCCCGCTTTCCGGGAGGACCCTGTAGTCTTTCTACAGTATAACCGGCCGCCTGCATAGCCCGTCTCACGACTCCTTTGGCACAATAAGTGGTCAGTATTCCACCGGGATTGGTGTGGTCGGATAGCTTCTGAAACAGTTCCGGTTGCCACATCTCGGGTTGTTTGTCAGGTGCAAAAGCATCGAAGTATATCAGGTCGTACATCTCATCGCCAAAGTCGTATTGGCATAAATCCGCCTTCTTTTTTTGCAAATGGAATAACGGGGTTATTTCGCAACTCTTTTCCCATTCAGCCTGATGCAGTTTGGTAAACAAACCGGCTTTTTCGGGCGCTATTATCTCTCCGTAATTGAGCTTCGAGTAAATATCTTCGGGCAATGGATATAACTCCAACGAAGTGAAATGAATCTCTTTCTGCAGTTTATCGCCTTCCAGTAAAGTGATGAAGGCATTCAATCCTGTGCCGAACCCGATTTCCAATACGCAGATTTTTTTAGCTTCAACCTTCCGTAATCCGGCATCAATAAATACATGCATCGACTCCTGCAAAGCACCGTTCACCGAGTGGTAATGCTCATTCATCGCCGGCACAAACAGGGTGTGTGAACCGTCTTTTGTTTCTTCAAGAATAATATTCGGATTGTTCATGCTGCAAAGATAGCAGTAATATCAAACCCTGTCAATAAACGGCAACTCTTCATCTTTAACCCGGCCAGGGCAATCTTTAGTCTAATCCTACGTTTTTGTAATCAGTATGACATTTTATCCAAACTTTTAGTTTTACCTTTGTTATAAGCAATACCCTTTTACTAACTACAATGAATAAATTTATCAGCATATTGATTGTCGGGCTCTTTTCTTTTGGCCTGAATTCATGTATTTCCGAAAAGAAAGATAAGCCGGTAATCACCGTTACTATCCTACCATTGAAGTATTTCGCGGACCAGATTGTTGGCAATAAAATGGATGTGATGTGTATGGTTCCTGCCGGCTCCAATCCGGAATCGTACGATCCTTCACCAAATCAACTGGTAACCCTGAGCAAAAGCAAATCCTATCTGGCTGTCGGTGAACTGGGCTTTGAACTGGCCTGGTTAAGCAAACTGCAGCAGAACCAACCCGCGTTGAAGATATACAAAACATCGAAAGGTATTCCGTTGATTGAGCATAAGCACAATGATTCTCATCGGAATGACGATGATGGTGGTCACTTCGGTTTGGACCCTCACACCTGGAGCTCCCCCAAAACCGCCCGTGTTATTGCCCAAAATATTCTTTCGGCAATAATAGAGACAGACCCCAAAAACGAAAAACTTTATCGCAAAAACTTTGTTCGGTTAATCAATGAGATAGACCAGACTGATTCCGTTTTGTCGAAAAAGCTCCGGACTGTTAAAAACCGCTCATTTCTGATTTATCATCCGGCTCTGACCTATCTGGCTCGGGATTACGGATTGAATCAATACAGCGTCGAGTTTAACGGAAAAGAGCCAACGCCCCAGCATCTGAAGATGCTTGTGGATGCAGCGAAGAAACATGATATCAGGGTCATCTTTATCCAAAAGGAATTTGATAGCAAGAACGCTCAGATACTGGCCCAGGAGTCAGGGTGCAAAATCGTAGTGATTGACCCGCTTTCGTACCAGTGGAGCAAAGGTTTAACTGATGTCGCAATAGCTTTAGCAAGTGAATAGAATCGTAGAAATAAAAAATATTACCGTCGGGTATGAAAACAAGGTCATACTCAAAAATGTAAACCTGACCATCCATAACGATGATTTTATCGGAGTGATTGGTCCGAATGGCGGTGGGAAAACTACGCTGCTCAAAGCCATTCTGGGCGTTATTCCCATTCAATCGGGACAGATAGAATTCCTGCAAGATGGCGAAAAGGTTCCTGACCTTCGCATTGGATACGTGCCCCAAAGCAATAATATTGACCGCTCATTCCCGATTAGTGTATATGATGTGATATTGTCAGGCCTGACGGGTGAAAGTAGCCTTTTCTCTAAATTTTCAAAGAGTCATAAACATGCGGTTGAGGAAATGATTAAACTTCTAGACCTTGAAAGTCTGAGAAAAAGACCGATTAGCCAGCTTTCCGGAGGGCAATTACAACGAACCTTTCTGGGACGGGCATTGGTGGGTAATCCCCAATTGCTGATACTCGATGAACCTAACTCTTATCTGGATAAGGATTCGGAAGGGAAGCTGAACGATTTACTTCAGGAGTTTAGTAAAGACCTGGCCATCCTGATGGTTTCGCACAATATCAGTTCGGTGCGCTCAATGGCCAAAAGTCTGGCATGTGTCAACGGTAGCCTGCACTATCATAGAAGTACCAACATTCCCACCGAATGTCTCTATGAATTTTACTGACTTTCCAAGACCTGGGAGACCATTTCCAAAAGCCAAAAAATAAACTCTAAGGCCTGAGATGATATTCACAGGCGGGTTGTGTTTTTATAAAAAGACCGGCTGCCAGGTTTTATCACCTGATAGCCGGTCTTTTTCCTTGTAATCGTAAAAGATTACCAAACGTAGCTAAATCCGAAACTTAGCAGTTCTTTGAACTGAAAGTAAGAGTCTTCATTACTTTTCAGTTTACGCTTATCATCAAACCTCAGATCAAAAAATATTTTCGTCGAGAAATATCGATTTACGGTAAAGTTGAGTGTATTTTCCCATTCTGACTCCACGCTCTTATAGGTGGTAAAATAGTAGTAGCGTGTATTCCAGCTGACATTCTTTTTAATATCCTGTGAAAACCTCAGGTCAAGACGGGATCCCACCTGGTCAAGGGCATGTTCGCCGGCTGTGATGCCATATCGGGTCACGTCGATACGTTTGTACTCTCTCACATATTTCCAGTTGTAAGATAGAGGCGAGAGCGCGAGATTCAGATCCTTTATCTTTAACTTCTTCAGGTCATTGGCATAGCTAAGACCGATACTGAAGCTAAATTCAGCAGGAGATAGGAACGATGCCAGCTTAGTGTTCGAATTGGTCTTGAACGAGTTGAAGAAACGGGTCTTAAACTCGGCGGTTGTCGAGTAGTTCCATTTTTGGAATGCTTTAAAAGCCAGGTTTGATGTGAGGCGAAGCTGGTCATCCGTTACCCGCCATGAACGGACTGTATCACTGGGAGCAGTAAAAAAGCTGGCCCGCCAGTCCAACTCATTGTTGAGGGTAAGGCCGGATTCGTGCGCGTAGTTCGCTTTCATGTTGAGTGTTCCGTTGAGTGCCAGGTTACTTTCACCCCCTTGCTGCCAGTTTTCAGAGATATAGTTTTGGGAAAACTGAAGTGAGGACTTGTTGGCATACGCCCAATACCCCTTTTTACCCAGGTCGATTGCCATCTTATTAGATGGTTTCAGGTTCGTAATATCGAGGTTGGTATGGGTAAGATGTTCCAGTAAAGTTGAAGTCTCAATGGTCGGCACTTCGTCATCTTTGTATTCGGAAGGATGACTGTTTTTGATACCGGTTATGAGATTGGGGTTGTAAAACATGATGTGATGCAAAATCTCCAGACGTAGCGTGTCAAGCCGGAAATACTCTTCCAGTTCCGGGTTTTTTTCCACCGAAACATCCAGATATTTCTTCTCTTTTTCGTATTCGTATAGGTATGGTGGTATCCGCCATACGTCGGTCGGGTAGGGGCGTTCATACTCCAGGGGCATATTCAGCCGGTTGTAGATTAAGAACGATTCCTCCTGTTCTACCGAGTCTACATTCTGGGCCGGTGTTTCCGTGGATTGGTGCGGCATCAGATCCACATTGGATTCCATACCGTCCGGAATAAACGTGTTTGTCGTGTCAATCAGGCTTTTAATGCTCTCGTCCTGCTTCGTTGTTGTTGAGTCCTTTGACGAATCCTGTGCCGGTTCATTGGCATAACCGGTCATTGACATAATGAATCCCGAAAGGATTAAAATAACTCTGTATTTACCTAAACTAATCATCATCCCTATCTATTTTGCCGCAAAAATAGCATAAAATGGACGGACTAAAAAGAGACTTCGTCGATTATTGATTCCCCATTGGAAAAAAAGATGTACTTTTGCAGATTGTTTTTAAACCCCTAATTATTAAATATTGTGAGCGAAACTAAGTACATTTTCGTTACAGGCGGAGTTACCTCTTCTTTGGGAAAAGGCATTATTTCTGCTTCATTGGCAAAGCTTTTGCAAGCTCGCGGCTACAAAGTCACCATTCAGAAATTTGACCCTTACATCAACATTGATCCGGGAACCCTGAATCCTTATGAACATGGCGAATGCTATGTTACTGTTGATGGTCACGAAGCTGACCTTGACCTGGGCCACTACGAACGTTTCATCAATACCGAAACTACCCGCGCTAACAATATTACTACCGGACGCATCTACCAAAGCGTAATCGACAAGGAGCGTCGCGGTGACTATCTGGGAAAAACTGTTCAGGTTGTGCCTCACATTACAGATGAAATCAAACGTAGTGTAAAACAGCTGGGAACAAAATATAAATTCGACTTCGTAATCACCGAAATCGGTGGTGTGGTTGGCGATATCGAATCTCTTCCTTTCGTGGAAAGCGTACGTCAGTTGCGCTGGGAGCTGGGCAAAAACTGCCTTTGTATCCACCTGACTTACGTTCCATACATCGCAGCTGCTAAAGAGCTCAAAACCAAACCGACTCAGCACTCAGTAAAACAGCTTCAGGAGTTGGGTATCCAGCCGGACATCCTCGTGTTGCGTACCGAGCATGAGTTGAGCCAGGATATTCGTCGCAAAGTGGCCCTTTTCTGTAATGTGGAGCCTAATGCCGTAATCCAGTCAATCGACATGCCTTCCATTTACGAAGTACCGTTGAAAATGCAGGAGCAGGGACTTGATGTAGTTGCCTTGAAGAAAATGGGAATGCCTGTGGGTGAAGCGCCTGACCTTGGACCATGGAAACAGTTCCTTACCCGCATGAAATCAGCAACCGAAGTGGTAAAAATCGGATTGGTGGGAAAATATGTGGAGTTGCAGGATGCCTACAAATCTATCAACGAATCACTTCTTCAGGCTGCAACCTATAACGATTACAAGCTCAAGCTTATCTCCATTCACTCTGAAAAGCTCAACGATGCAAATGCGGAAGAGCAGTTGAAAGACCTGGATGGTATCCTTATCGCTCCTGGATTTGGTCAGCGGGGCATCGAAGGTAAATTCTCCGCCATCAAATATGCCCGTGAAAACAATGTTCCGACATTGGGTATATGCCTGGGTATGCAGTGTATGGTAATTGAATTTGCGCGTAACGTACTTGGATTTGAAGATGCCAATTCAACCGAAATGGATACCAAAACTCCATACAACGTAATTGACCTGATGGAAGAACAAAAGGGTATTACCAATATGGGTGGTACTATGCGTTTGGGTTCTTACGATTGTGAATTTGAGAAAGACTCCACTCCGGCAAAAGCTTACGGAAGCACGACTATTCAGGAGCGTCACCGTCACCGTTTCGAATTCAACAGCAAATACAAAACGGATTTCGAAAATGCAGGTATGAGCTGTGTAGGCCATAATCCTGAAACCGGACTTGTTGAAGTGGTTGAGATTCCTTCTCTGAAATGGTTTGTCGGCGTACAATACCACCCGGAATACAATAGTACGGTATTGCGTCCTAACCCTCTTTTTATTGATTTCGTCAAAGCGGCTATTAATAACAAAAAATAAACAGGTTAATGTCCTAAGCAAAAGGGGAATTCGTTCCCCTTTTCTTCATTAAGTCAAACAGAAAAAACAGATGGATAGAAATACGGTTCTCGGATTTGTATTGATTGGTGCGATTCTTTTTGCGTACAGCTGGTTTAATAAACCGTCGGACGCACAGTTGAAATTGCAGCAGAAATATAACGATTCTATTGCGTTGGTTGAAAAACAGCGCCAGATTGCAGAAAAACAGGCTAAACAAGCTCCTGCTGAGCAGATTCAGTTGTCAGATTCAGCCAAGGCCGCAAAATTTGGCTCATTCGCTGCTGCTGCAACAGGTACAGAAAAGATTGAAACTCTTCAGAATGACCTGATGGAGGTGAAAATCAGCAACAAAGGGGGACGTATCTATTCGGTCAGACTGAAAAAGTACAAAACCTTTGACAAGAAGCCATTGTATCTTTTCAACGGTAACGAAAGCTCCTTCAATTTGACTTTGCATGCAGTCAATAACCAGTTGATTAATACCGGTGACTTGTATTTTACTCCGATGTTGAAAGATAGCACCATTACGATGCGTCTGAATGCAGGTGGAAACAGCAGTCTGGATTTCGTATATACCATTCGTCCGAAAAACTACATGATGAAATTTGATATTGTTTCATCGGGAATGGATTCTCTGCTAGCTTCTAATGTAAATACAATGCAACTGAAATGGAGCCAGAGACTGCGTCAACAGGAGAAAGGGGAGAAGAATGAAAATAAGTATGCAAACCTTTATTACAAATACACTACTGATGAGGTTGACTATCTGAGCGATTCGAAAGATGACCAAAAAGAACTGCCCAACAAGGTGAAATGGATTGCCTATAAAGATCAGTTTTTCTCCAGTGTATTGATAGCCCAGAATCCTATCAGCTCGGTAAATATTGCTTCAAGAGTCTTGAAAAATGAGCCGGGTTATATCAAGCAATACGATACAGATGCATTAATTGAATTCAATGCTAAAAACAATAAGCCAATTTCATTCAGTTACTACTTTGGTCCGAACCACTATCCGACACTGAAAAATCTGGATAAGGGCGTTAAAAATGACGAGGATAAACTGAGACTTGACAAACTGGTTCCGCTGGGCGCAAAACTGTTCCGTTGGATTAACCAGTGGATTGTGATTCCATTGTTTAACTTCTTTGAGAAATACATCAGCAACTACGGTTTGATTATTCTTTTGCTGACGTTGGTTATTAAGACCGTGTTGTTTCCGCTGACTTTCAAATCCTATATATCTTCGGCTAAAATGCGCGTTCTTCGTCCTCAGGTAGAAGAGTTAAATGAGAAATATCCGGGACAGGATAAAGCGATGGACAAACAACGTGCAACTATGGATTTGTACAAAAAGGTCGGAGTAAATCCGATGAGCGGATGTTTGCCTATGTTGTTGCAAATGCCTATCCTGATTGCGATGTACATGTTCTTCCCGTCATCCATTGAGCTTCGTCAGCAAAGTTTCTTGTGGGCAACTGACCTGTCAACCTATGATTCAATCTTCAGCTGGTCCACCCAGATTCCTGTTCTGAGTCAGTTTTATGGAAACCACATCAGCTTGTTCTGTCTGCTGATGACCGCGACCAACATCGTTTACACAAAATTTAATATGGAAGCAACCAATACAGGTCAGGCACAAATGCCGGGTATGAAGACCATGATGTACCTGATGCCGGTGATGTTCCTTTTTGTGCTGAATCAGTTTGCTTCAGGCTTGAGCTATTACTACTTTATTTCAACATTGATTACGATCTTGCAGACATTGGCGTTCCGCAAATTTATCAATGAGGAAAAACTGTTGGCTAAGCTTCATGCAAATGCTGCTAAAAAGCCGGCTAAAAAGAAATCAAGCTTTATGGCTCGCATAGAAGAAGCGCAAAGACGTCAGCAGGAAATTGTGCGCGAACAACAAAAACAACGCCAGAAACGTAAATAAATACTGTCTCAGCGTAAGATAAAACGGGGCTTCTTCTTTCTTAGAGGAAGCCCCGTTTTATTTGAAGTAAATCTTCAGTGTATCTCTTCGCTTCATATTTGACTAAAAAACGGAATTCCGGATATTCGCCAGGCCTTTCGGCGATACAACTCATGAGATATACTTTGCCAATTGTCTTCCCGATAAGAGGCAAAGTTCCGTGGTATTTGTATAGACCAGAATTCCTGGAAAGAAAGCAAAGGTGCTAAGCCTCGTAATATTTTAAGAGAAAGGACAGCTAGTTTGGGATTGTCCCGATATTTATTACAATAAAATGCCCGGCATTCGTGGAATACCGGGCATTCAGATATGCTCTTTTATCTGTTAGTTCCCCATTTCAGATAAGAACTTTATACGGACCAGACGAATCTCTTCTTCCGAGTAATCGGTGCCTAATTCAGAGATAGCTTCGCTCAGGTCGTCAGTTTCTGCTTCTTTGAAATATTCGAAGATATCATCAATGTGGTCATCATCCATAACTTCGTCGAGGAAGTAGTCGATGTTGATTTTAGTACCGGAATATACAATAGCCTCTACCTCGTTGAGCAAATCACCAAAATCAAGACCTTTAGCTTCAGCGATATCATCCAATGCAATTTTACGGTCGATACTCTGGATGATTGACACTTTAAGTTTCGATTTGTTGGCAACTGTGCGTACGCGAAGGTCTTCCGGGCGCACGATTTCATTGTCCTGAACGTGTCTTTTTATCAATTTCAAGAAGTCGTCACCGTAACGTTTAGCTTTACCAGCTCCAACTCCGGGGATATTTTGCAGCTCCTCGATGGTTACCGGGTAGGTTGTCGCCATAGCTTCAAGTGAAGGATCCTGGAAGATAACATACGGAGGTAGCTCCAGTTTTTTTGCCATCTTCTTTCTCAGATCTTTCAACATGCCGAAGAGTTCAGGGTCAGCAGCGCCTGAACCTCCGCCTTTAGCCGGAGTGGTATCTTCTTCCTCTTCCTCGAAGTCGTTATCAGTTGCAATTTTAAATGATACGGGTTTGTCCAGGAATTTCTTGCCTGCGGGCGTTACTTTAAGTAAGCCGTAGTTTTCGATATCCTTGTCCAGATATCCCGCTATCAATGCCTGACGAATAACCGTTTGCCAGGTTTTTTCGTCTTCATCGGTTCCACAACCGAATACTTCCAGTTCGTCGTGTTTGTAAGATTGAATTTCTGAAGTCTCTTTTCCAATAATAACATCAACTACATGGTCAGCCTTGAATTTCTCTTTCAGGGCGATGACCGTTTCAATCACAGTACTTAGTAATTCTTTCGCTTCCACCTGTTTTTTAGGGTTTAAACAATTATCGCAATTTCCACAATTTTCTTCATTGTATCCTTCTCCAAAATAGTGTAACAAAGATTTTCGGCGACATATCGATGATTCTGCATAGGCAGCCGTTTCCATAAGCAGTTGTTTCCCTATTTCCTGCTCTGCCACGGGTTTTCCCTGCATGAATTTTTCCAGCTTTTGCAGGTCTTTGTGGGAGTAGAAGGCTATGCATTGACCTTCTCCGCCATCACGACCGCCCCGACCTGTCTCCTGATAATAGCCTTCCAGGCTTTTGGGAATATCGTAATGGATTACATATCGTACGTCCGGTTTGTCGATGCCCATTCCGAATGCAATCGTAGCCACAATTACCTGGACTTTTTCCATCAGGAAAGAATCCTGATTTCCTGAGCGTTGAGCCGAATCCATTCCGGCATGGTAGGCCAAAGCCTTGATGCCGTTTGCAAGAAGGATCTCAGTCAGTTCCTCCACCTTCTTCCGGCTCAGACAATAGATAATCCCTGATTTTCCCTTATGTTGCCTGATATACTTGATAATCTCCTTATCAATATTTTCGTCTTTCGGCCGAACTTCATAATAAAGATTTTTTCTGTTGAATGACGATTTGAACACCTTCGCATCCATCATTCCCAGGTTTTTCTGGATATCATGTTGCACTTTCGGCGTGGCAGTGGCGGTAAGAGCCACTAACGGACGTGGTCCTATTTCGTTGATGATAGGACGAATGCGTCGATATTCCGGTCGAAAATCATGTCCCCATTCGGAGATACAATGTGCTTCATCCACAGCATAAAAAGAGATTTTCACCTGTTTCAGAAACTCAATATTTTCTTCTTTGGTTAAAGATTCGGGAGCTACATAGAGTAGTTTGGTCTTTCCCGACATTATATCTTCTTTTACCTGGTCAATAGCAGACTTATTCAGCGATGAATTCAGGAAATGGGCGATACCATCTTCCTCACTGAAGTTTCGCATAGCGTCCACCTGATTTTTCATCAGGGCAATCAACGGAGAAACAACAATCGCCGTTCCCTCCAACAGTAATGAAGGTAATTGGTAACAAAGCGATTTTCCTCCACCGGTAGGCATCAATACAAAAGCATCTCTACCTGCCATTACTTCGGTAATTACACCTTCCTGATTCCCCTTGAAGGTGTCGAATCCGAAGTGCTTTTTTAGCTCTTCAGCTAAGTTAATCTGACCTGCCATGTTTTTCAGTGATTAAAATTCAGCAACTGATGCTGCAATAACAAAGTTATACAGAAGAATATGACTTCTACAAATAAAAGGGTGTTTTTTTTCTGCTAAATCAACCAAATTATTCTGCTACCTGATAACGGCTCAGGTTTGATTTTTCAAGTTTGTTTTTAGCGTATTCCAGTGAGATGACCAGTTCTTTAACAGAGGATGACGGGATGTCGAACATCGCATCAGTCATGATGGATTCAGTAATAGAACGCAATCCGCGAGCCCCCAGTTTAAACTCAATAGCTCTGTCTACAATATAATCCAGGGCTTCGTCGCTGAATGTCAGTTTCACATCATCCATATCAAACAATTTTACATATTGCTTGATAATCGAGTTTTTAGGCTCGGTCAGAATGCGTCGCAAGGCATCGCGATCCAGCTGGTTCAGGTAAGTCAGGATAGGCAGACGGCCAATGATTTCAGGGATAAGACCGAATGATTTCAAATCCTGAGGAGCAACGTATTGCATCAGGTTGTTCCGGTCAATAGATGCTGTTTCTTTCGCAGCCGCATAGCCCACCACACGGGTGTTTAGTCGCATCGCAATCTTCTTTTCGATACCGTCAAATGCTCCTCCGCAAATAAAGAGGATATTCTTGGTATCTACCTGGATAAACTTCTGCTCCGGGTGCTTACGACCTCCCTGGGGCGGAACATTTACTACCGAACCTTCCAGAAGTTTGAGCAATCCCTGTTGAACACCTTCTCCACTAACATCGCGGGTAATAGATGGATTGTCGCCTTTACGTGCAATTTTGTCAATTTCGTCGATAAATACAATGCCACGCTGTGCTGCATCAACGTCATAGTCAGCCACCTGCAGTAAACGGGTAAGCAGGCTTTCAATGTCTTCGCCGACATATCCGGCTTCTGTTAATACCGTTGCATCAACAATGGTAAACGGAACATGCAAAAGTTTTGCAATAGTACGAGCTAAAAGGGTTTTTCCTGTCCCGGTAGGACCTACCATGATGATATTTGATTTCTCAATCTCGATATCATCTTCCTGTTTTTTCTGCAAAATACGTTTGTAGTGGTTGTAAACAGACACTGACAAATAACGCTTTGCATCGTCCTGACCAATCACATACTGATCTAGGAATTCTTTAATCTCAACGGGTTTAGGGAGTTGTTTGCCGGTTAGAGCAAAAGAGTTGCCGGTTTTAGATGATTGTAGAGTTTCAGCTACAATCATGTGCGCCTGTTCAGCACACTGATCGCAGATATGTCCTGACATACCTGCGATCAACATACCCACCTCTTTCGAACTTCTACCGCAGAAACTACATTTGTCTGATGATTTTCCTGCCATATAATTATTTAGTTCTGAGCAATACGCTGTCAATCATGCCGTACTCTTGTGCTTCAGCAGCAGTCATCCAGTAGTCGCGGTCTGAGTCTTTTTCGATTTTCTCAAATGGATTACCTGAATGGTCGGCAATGATTGTATAAAGTTCTTTTTTAAGTTTCTGGATTTCACGGGCCGTAATCTCAATATCCGAAGCCTGACCCTGTGCTCCACCCATCGGTTGGTGGATCATAATACGTGAGTGTTTCAGTGCGAAACGTTTTCCTTTTGCACCTGCCACCATCAAAACGGCAGCCATAGAAGCGGCCATTCCTGTACAGATGGTAGATACATCGCTGCTGATATATTGCATGGTGTCATAAATTCCCAATCCTGCATATACAGAGCCGCCCGGAGAATTCAGATAGAGCGAAATGTCTTTGCCCGGATCTGAAGAATCCAGATATAACAATTGAGCCTGGATAACATTGGCAGAATAGTCGTCCACCTGTGTTCCCATAAAGATGATGCGGTCCATCATCAAACGGGAGAAAACGTCCATTTGAGCCACATTCAACTGGCGTTCTTCGATAATGGTCGGAGAGATATAGCTGCTGACAATATCGGTATATTTATCCAAAGCCAAGCCATTCATTCCCAGATGCTTGGTGGCGTATTTTCTGAAATCGCTGTGCATAATCTTTTGTATTATGGTTATGTTGTTGAATTAATTCCAAAATATGTTGTGCAGCAGAATTTTTGCACTCTACATAGTAACAAAGGTATAAATAAAATCAGAAAACAAAGAATGCAACCTCTCATGTTTCGGTAAAAATATTTAATACCAATGTAATTGGCTGCTTTGCATTTACAAGAAAAAGAAACGCCCCGGTAATCTTGCGTTACCGGGGCGTTCAATTATAAAGTTTTAATCTTGAGGATTAGTTTTGACCTTCAAACAATTTGTAGAACTCTTCCTGGCTAACTACTTTTTCATTCAGGGTAACCAGTTCTTTTGCTGAATCGCGGATTTTATCTTCGATAGCACGCTCGATCAGGCCGTGACGTGATTTTTCGTCTTTGATCATGCCTTTAGAATAGTTTTCAAGGATATCAGCAGGAACATCCATCATTCCGTAGCCGGCGAACTGAGCGCGGGTTGCAGCTTTTGCAACTTCAAGCAGGTCAGCTTCTTCAACTTTAACAGAGAAATCTTTCGCCAGTTTCTCTTTGATCAGGTGCCAGGTCAGTTCTTTTACCGTTTCAGGATATTCAGCTTCGATTGATTCTGCAGTCTTGTTTTCGTTGTTACGTTGCAGGAAGCGTTTCAGGAATGCCTCAGGGAAATTCAGTTCACCAGCTTTAGCTTCAAGTACCGGACGAAGATCCAAAAGGAATTTATAGTCGCTTTCAGGTTTAACCTGAGCGGCAAGCATCTCTTTGATTTTAGCGTTGAATTCTTCAACTGAAGTTACATTGTCTTTACCGAAGATTTGGTCAAACAGTTCCTGATCCAGAGCAGCCGGTACGTGGCGGGTGATCTCTTCGATTGTAAATTTGAAGTTAGAAGTGATCTCTTTTGCCGCTTCTTTTTCAACTTTCAGGATGTGAGCCATTTCGAATTCGTTTCCTGCGCATGCTGCGTTAGGATTGAAAACAACTGAAGAGTTGAGTTTTGCGCCTTCGAATTTTACTTTTTCATCTTCGCTTTTGAAGTAGAAAGGAATCATAACTGAAGCTTCAGCCTGGATCCCGCCATCTTTTTCGTTTCCGGCTTCGTCCAGTTCTACCAGTTTGCCTTTTAGCATATCTTTGCCTTCAGCTACTTCAACCTGCTCGTATTTGCCAGAACGTTCAGCAAATGCGTCAGCCTGTTTTTGTACCATTTCGTTAGTGATTTCGATTTGGTAGTAGTCAACTTTGTCATCTTTTGACAAAGAGATATTTACTTCAGGAGCCATGCCGAGGTCAAACAGGAATTCAAAATCTTCCTGAGTGTCGAAATCAATCGGCTGTTGTTCTGTTTCGTTTGGAAGGGGCTCGCCCAGAATGTTGACGTTGTTTTCACGGATATATCCGAATAATCCTTCACCTACCAATTTGTTGATTTCTTCGGCCAGTAAAGATTTTCCAAACATTTTTTTGATCATTCCAGCCGGAGCCATGCCTTTGCGGAAGCCGGGAATATTAGCTTTTTGACGATAGTTACGTAATGCTTTTTCTACTCTTTCCTGATAGTCTGCTTTTTCAACTTTTACAGCGATAGTTGCGTTTGCACTATCGATTTTGTTCAGTGTAACGTTCATTCTGACGTATTTTTAATAATGTGAATATGCTTAATTGGGCTGCAAAATTAGTGCTATTCTTTTTATTATCAAACTGCTCGCTGTTTTTTATCGAAAAATAATAGACTATACACATATTTTTTAGAGGTTAGTTGTTGGAAATCGGAAAAATATGCTTTTCTTTGCGGTGAATAGATTGTCTTTACCGGATTTTCAGCTCTTTGATCAATCACCTGTTCATGAAACCGGCATCAAGTCTCTGATTTGTAAGTCATGTAAAACATTTCTCTTCCCTATAAATTACACTCTTATTTTTTAATTATTAATTTATGAACATTTACATTGGAAACCTGAACTACCGTGTTCAGGAGGGAGACTTGAAACAAGTACTGGAAGAATACGGATCAGTTGAGTCCGTTAAAGTAATCAAAGACCGTGAAACTGGTCGTTCTAAAGGCTTTGCTTTTGCTGAAATGTCAAACGACAACGAAGGCAAAACTGCTATCGAACAATTAAACGGAGCTGAATTTGCAGGCCGTACCATGGTAGTTAAAGAAGCACGTCCAAGAGAATAGCCTTATTCTCAAACATACGATATATGAAAGGCTCCTGTCCGTTTATGGATAGGAGCCTTTTGCATATAATAGACTGTGTTATAGAACATGATGGGTTTTTGTGAATAGGCGTAGTTTTAACTTTCCGGATTAGGAAATATCGTTATTTTTGCGGTGAGACTGACTTCATTTTGTTGATCGGTTAATTATTAACCAACCTAAATCATCATGGAAAACCAAATTTATACCGGAGTAAAAATTAAAAGCATCCGAGAGGAAAGGGGCATATCCCTGTCTTTCCTGTCTGAAAAGTCAGGTGTGGATGCTGACGTGTTGAGCGCTATTGAAAGTAGTAAGGGGTTGTCTTTTGTAGAACCGTTGGTTAAAATCGCACGTGCATTGGGGGTTCGACTGGGAACATTCCTTGAAGAACAGGCACAAAACGGGCCGGTAGTTACTACGCACGAGCAGGTAAAGCTGGGGCTGAGTATGGGGTCAACAACATCCAAACGTAAAGATATGCACTATTGCTCTTTGACGCAGTCAAAAGCCGGTAGATGTATGGAGTCGTTTGAAATTGTGTTCGAACCGAGTGCTGATTCTGATTTTGTGCTTTCCTCCCATGAAGGGGAAGAGTTCCTTTATGTTCTGGAGGGGGCTGTGGAGATAAACTATGGCGACGATAGCTATACGCTGAAAACAGGGGATAGTATATATTACGACTCTATCGTGGCTCACCATGTTAGATGCGCAAATGATAACAAAGCGAAAATACTGGCAGTTATATATACACCAGACTGACAGGTAGGTATGAGAAAAGAAAAGGAAGCGACTTCATGCGTTATAGCTTGAGGTCGCTTCCTTTTTTACGTTCGGTGCTAACGGTGGTTTTAGAGATTATACTGTAAATCGCATAAAGGCCAGCCATCCCAATATTTTGGGGATAAAAATAATAGCGCCGGTAATAGCGGCTGATATTGCGGCGATCAATACTGAACCCGCGGCAACGTCTTTTACTTTGCCGATAACCTCGTGGAAGTCGGGTGTAACATGGTCCGCAAGGTATTCTATGGTTGTATTAAATCCTTCAGATAGCAAGACCATGCCAGATACAATGGTTATTGATATCCATTCGGAGGGGCTGATCTCAAAGAATAATCCGAAAATCACGACCAGAGACAGTACCAATAAGTGGATTTGTGCATTTTGCTCATTTTTGCAAAGTAAAATAATGCCGTTTATTGCATATTCAAAGCTTTTGATTCGTTTTCGAATAGAAAACGGTCCTTTTTTGTGTCTCATAACAATATCAAACTGAAAACATTTCAACCTCTTTATTTATAACAATTATATATTGGATTTGGTTATAAATGTGAGGTGTTGTAAAAGAAAAAAGCCGCATTTGCGGCTTTTTTTATTTATCTGTTGATTTTACAATCCGGGTGAGTTTTACGTCGAATATTAAAGTGGAATAAGGATTAATACCTGTAGTCCCGGATTCTCCGTATCCTTTAGTCCAGGGAATGACTATTCTCCATTTGTCACCGACATGCATGCTCATCAACGCTTCAGTCCAACCTTTAATCAGTTTATTGACGCGAAAGCTTGTCGAATCTTCATTATTGTCCCATACTGGATCAGCTCCGGAGTAGGTTTTATCAAATACTGTGCCACCCATAAGCCACCCTTTGTAATGGACAAATACCGAGTCGTTATATAACGGAGTCACGGTTGTTGGATCGCCGGAGTAGATAGATTTATAGTAGATATAACCTCCACCTCTGTCGGTTGGGATGCTTAATTTACTAAATCCAGCAGAGTCCTTATAGCTTTCAAAGAAAGTTTCGTTGGCCGCTTTCCAGGTTGCATACTGCTCTGCTGTAGTCTGGGTGTCCAGGCATGATGTCAGAAACAAAACAACCAATATTAATGGGAGCAATAATAAAGACTTGAGTTTCATGCAAGTTGATGTATTTGTAACATTTCCAAAGTTTTTACGCCTTGGAAATGTTTGTATTTTGGATTACTCAGTGATTTTTTTGAAGAAGTTCTTCATGCTCACCTGCTCGCTTATGATTCCGCGAAGTGCACTGATTGCAACGCGCTCTTGCTGCATAGAATCACGGTGGCGGATGGTTACACAGTTGTCTTCCAGAGTCTGGTGGTCAACGGTAACGCAGAACGGAGTTCCGATTGCATCCTGACGACGGTAACGTTTTCCGATAGAGTCTTTTTCATCGTACTGACAGTTGAAGTCGAACTTCAGGTCATCGATAATCTGACGTGCTTTTTCAGGCAGGCCGTCTTTTTTTACCAATGGCATCACTGCAAGTTTCACCGGAGCCAATGGTGCAGGCAATTTCAATACCACACGGGTATCGCCACCTTCCAGTCTTTCTTCATCGTAAGAAGCGGCCAAAACGCTCAGGAACATACGGTCAACACCGATAGACGTTTCTACAACGTAAGGAACGTATGATTTATTCAGTTCAGGGTCGAAATACTGAATTTTTTTGCCTGAAAATTTTTCGTGGCTACCGAGGTCAAAGTCTGTACGGGAGTGAATACCTTCCACCTCTTTGAATCCAAATGGCATTTCAAACTCGATGTCGGTAGCGGCATTTGCGTAGTGTGCCAGTTTATCGTGGTCGTGGTAACGGTATTTTTTGTCACCCAGCCCGATAGCTTTGTGCCATTTCAGGCGGCGGTCTTTCCAGAATTCAAACCACTGAAGTTCTTCACCCGGACGAACGAAGAATTGCATTTCCATCTGTTCAAACTCACGCATACGGAAGATGAACTGACGGGCAACGATTTCGTTACGGAACGCTTTACCAATCTGAGCGATACCGAAAGGAATCTTCATACGGCCTGTTTTCTGAACGTTCAGGAAGTTTACGAAGATACCCTGAGCAGTTTCAGGACGAAGATAAACTTTCATCGCTCCGTCTGCTGTCGATCCCATTTCAGTTGCAAACATCAGGTTGAACTGACGAACTTCTGTCCAGTTTTTAGTTCCGCTGATCGGGCAAACCACATCGTAATCAATGATGATCTGGCGCAATTCTTCCAGGTTGCCATCGTTTAATGCTTTCGCAAAACGGGTGTGGATTTCAGTTCTTTTTGCCACATTCTCCTGAACACGTGGATTGGTTTGACGGAAAAGATCAGCATCGAAAGATTCGCCGAATTTTTTAGCGGCTTTTTCCACCTCTTTCTCTATTTTATCGTCGATTTTCGCCATCAGGTCTTCAATCAACACGTCGGCACGATAGCGTTTTTTAGAGTCTTTGTTATCGATCAACGGGTCATTGAATGCGTCCACGTGACCCGACGCCTTCCAGATGGTTGGGTGCATGAAAATAGCAGAGTCGATCCCCACTACATTCTCGTTGAGCAGCACCATGCTGTCCCACCAGTATTTTTTGATGTTATTTTTCAGCTCAACACCCATCTGACCGTAGTCATACACAGCGCCAAGACCGTCATAGATTTCACTCGAAGGGAATACGAATCCGTATTCTTTACAATGCGATACAAGTTTCTTAAAAACCTCTTCCTGTTGTGCCATACTTAATAAAAAAGATTACTCATTTTGTGGTTTCAAAAACAGGCAAATCCCTGTTTTTCAAATGCAGGATGCAAAGTAAATGATTTTTTTCGAGTTAAGCTTTTTGCCATTATCACTTTATAACCTTCTAATCCCTGATAAATGAGCATTTAGATTGAAATTAAGGATTTTTAGAATGGCATATTTGTTTCAAAGGAAAAACATCAGACGGGCAAATTCTTCTATTTCAAACAATATTTTCCTTTGGGGTTATGCTATGGTTTAGTATAGGTTCGCTATAGGTTGACTTTAGGATAATATAGTGATAACACAAATATAACATAGAGATAAAATAGTGATAAAATACTCTTTATAAGTACTATGTTATCTCTGTGTTATCTTTATTTCAAGATTGCAAAAGGATAATGAATACCTAAAGTCAACCTATGCAAGACTTATAATAAAAGAAAAGACAACGTGCTGAACATCAGATAATCTTACTAATCGCCTATAGTCGGGTTGTCATCACCGGATGATTGTTCTGGAATTAATAACCGGTCTCTGAATCTGCCCTGAAAAGGCTTTTTGTGCATTCGTGTTTATTTAACTGGCTTGCCGAATTAACTTAAACGCAGGCCCCGAATTAGCTATAATTTGGAAGCTTTATGTCCCGGGTAACATGAGAATATCGTAATTTTGCAAGCTATCAATTTATGCAGATTCTATGCAACCATTTATCCATATACACGTTCACTCCCAGTATTCTATCCTTGACGGACAGGCGTCAATCCCGGCTCTTGTCGATAAGGCTATGGCCAATGGCATGAAAGCCATTGCCCTGACCGACCATGGTAATATGTTTGGGGTGAAGGAGTTTTTCAATTACGTCAGTAAAAAGAACGGAAAATACAACGATGAAATATCCCGGCTGAAAAAGGAATTGGATGCTTTACTCAAAGCAGAAGAAGGGACTCCTGATGAAGCTAAGATTGCAGAGCTTAAAGCTCAGATTGAGGAGAATTCGAAGAAGATATTCAAACCCATATTTGGTTGTGAAGCTTATGTAGCGCGTAATGGTCGTCATGTCAAGAACGGCAAGGAGAACCGAAGCGGAAATCACCTTGTCATTCTGGCTAAAAATAAAACCGGTTACCACAACCTGGTGAAGCTGGTTTCGATGGGGTGGATTGATGGATTTTACGGTCGTCCGCGTATTGATAAGGATTTGCTGGAGCAACACAAAGAGGGCCTTATCATCAGCTCAGCCTGTCTGGGTGGTGAGATTCCCCGATTGATTGCCAACGGAGAACTGGAAGAAGCCGAAAAGTCAATTCTTTGGTTTAAAAATCTTTTCGGGGAGGATTATTACCTCGAAATGCAGCGTCACCAGACCGATAACCCGAATGCTGACCGCGAGACTTTCAAAAAGCAGCAGCAGGTAAATGAGGTGATCATTCAGCTGGCTGAGAAGACCGGTGTAAAACTGATTGCCACGAACGATGTTCACTTTGTAAATGAGGAAGATGCCGAGGCACATGACCACCTCATTTGTCTCAATACCGGTGCCGACCTGAATGATCCGAACCGGATGCGCTACACCAAACAGGAGTGGCTTAAGACTCAGGAGGAGATGAATGTCATCTTTTCCGATATGCCTCATGTATTGGCAAATACGCTGGAGATTGCCGAAAAAGTAGAAGTTTACAGCATCAATAGTAAGCCGATTATGCCTGTGTTTCCTCTTCCGGAAGGCTTTACAGACGACGGTGAATACCTGAAGCATATTACCTACATCGGGGCAAACAAGCGCTATCCTGAAATGACGGAAGATATTAAGGAGCGTATTGACTTTGAGCTTGAGACCATTCTCAACATGGGATTCCCCGGATACTTCCTCATTGTGCAGGACTTTATTGCCGCTGCCCGCAATATGGGGGTTGCCGTTGGTCCGGGACGTGGTTCGGCTGCAGGTTCGGCTGTGGCTTACTGTCTGGGAATTACGGATATTGACCCGATTAAATATGACCTGCTGTTTGAGCGTTTCCTTAATCCGGACCGTATCTCCATGCCCGATATCGATATCGACTTCGATGATGACGGCCGCGGACAGGTCCTTCAATGGGTAACTGAAAAATACGGTAAGGAGAAAGTTGCCCACATCGTAACTTTTGGTACTATGGCAACCAAATCGTCTATCAAAGACGTGGCCCGTGTACAGAAACTGTCATTGCAGGAATCAGACCGGTTAACCAAACTGGTACCGGATAAAATCCCCGACAAAAAAGTCAATCTGCGTAATGCGATTGAATATGTGCCGGAACTCCGTCAGGCGACCGAATCTCCGGATGTGGTGCTTCGCAATACGATGAAGTATGCACAGATGCTGGAAGGTACAGTGCGGAATACCGGAGTACATGCCTGCGGTATCATCATTGCCCGGGATGACCTGACCAACTTTGTGCCGATCAGTACGGCAAAGGATAAAGAGACCAACGAGGAGATGCTCGTGACTCAATACGAGGGCTCGATGATTGAAGACGTCGGTATGTTGAAGATGGACTTCCTTGGGTTGAAGACTCTTTCCATCATCAAGGAGGCTCTTGATAATATCAAACTGACAAACAATATCGATCTCGATATTTCCAAAATATCCCTGGAAGACGAAAAGACCTACGAGCTGTACAGTACCGGTAAGACAACCGGAACATTCCAGTTCGAGTCCGCCGGTATGCAGAAATATCTTCGCGAGCTGCAGCCTTCCAAGTTTGAAGACCTTATTGCGATGAACGCCCTGTACCGTCCGGGCCCGATGGATTATATCCCGTCGTTTATTGCCCGTAAGCACGGTCATGAGCCCATCGAGTACGATATTCCGGTCATGGAGCGTTACCTGAAAGATACCTACGGGATTACCGTCTATCAGGAACAGGTGATGCTTTTGTCTCGTCTGTTGGCCAACTTTACACGCGGTCAGTCAGATGAGTTGCGTAAGGCGATGGGTAAAAAGCTCATCGACAAGATGAATGCCCTGAAAGCAAAATTCCTCGAAGGCGCCAAAGCTAACGGACACGATACCAAGGTCTGTGAAAAGATCTGGGCCGACTGGGAAAAGTTTGCCTCATACGCGTTCAACAAATCGCACGCGACCTGCTATTCCTGGGTGGCATACCAGACCGCTTATCTGAAGGCTAATTATCCTTCGGAATATATGGCAGCGGTACTCAGCCGAAATATCTCGAATATTGCCGATATTACCAAATTCATGGACGAATGTAAGGCCATGAAGATTCAGGTATTGGGGCCGGATGTCAATGAAAGTTGGCACAAATTCTCTGTAAATAAGAAAGGGGATATTCGTTTCGGGCTTGGTGCTATCAAGGGTGTAGGGGAGAATGCCGTGCAATCGATCCTGGAAGAGAGAAGACAAAACGGACCGTTCAAGAGTATCTTCGATTTTGTGGAAAGGGTAAACCTGACGGCCTGTAACCGTAAAAACATCGAGGCGCTGGCATTGGCCGGAGCATTTGATGCTTTCACCGAAATCAAACGGGAACAGTTCTTTGGTGAGAATAACAAGGGCGAAACTTTCATGGAGCTTTTGCTTCGCTACGGGAACAAGTTGCAAACGGATAAATCCATTCAGGCAAACTCTCTTTTCGGTGGAGTAAATGAAGTGGAAATTGCAACCCCCGATATTCCTCAGGCAGAGTCCTGGTCTGACCTTGAACGCCTGAACCGGGAACGGGAGTTGGTCGGAATTTATCTCTCAGCTCATCCGCTCGATGAGTATGCCATTATCCTGAATCACGTTTGTAACACTAAACTGGCGGAACTATCCGACCGGGCGGCATTAGCCGGACGTGACATTACCATGGGGGGATTGGTGACCAATGTGCGTATGGCAACAACGAAAAACGGAAAGCCATTTGGCGTAATGAAAATAGAAGATTATTCCGGTGCCGGAGAGATTGCTTTGTTCGGAAATGATTTTTTGGAGTACAGGAACTATTTTACGGAAAACTTGTTCTTATATATCAAGGGAAAATATATCCCCCGGAGGTACAACGAAAACGAGCTTGATTTTAAGATCGTATCGGTTCAGCTTTTGCCTGATGTGAAAGAGTCTCTGATTGAGAAAATAACCATTCATGTGCCGTTGGAAGAGATTACAAGAGAGTTTATTACCGATATCTCCGCATTACTGAAAGAGGGCCAGGGAAAATGCGAGCTTCACTTTAATGTGATAGATGCCGCAAACCACTATCAGGTGCCGCTTGTTTCCCGGAATGTCAAAACCAACGTTTCCAAAGAGCTGATCAATTTCATTCAGGAAAATGAAAATCTCGCATTTAAAATCAACTGATGTTTGTCCTTTTTGACGGGAAGTTATACCTTTGAGGCGAATTAAAACAACAATTTTTTACACATTCAATATTATATATTATGGCTATTACAATTACAGACGAAAGCTTCCAGGAGCTTCTGCAAGACGGTAAACCTTTAGTGGTTGATTTTTGGGCAGAATGGTGTGGACCTTGCCGTATGGTTGGACCAATCATCGAAGAACTTGCCACCGAATATGAAGGCAAAGTGAATATCGGTAAAATTGATGTGGATGAAAACAGCGAAGTAGCAGCTCAGTTTGGTATCCGTAATATTCCAACCATCCTTTTCTTTAAAGGTGGTCAGCTTGTTGATAAACAGGTAGGAGCGGCACCAAAAGCTACATTTGTATCGAAAATAGAAGGTATTCTTTAATAAGATATTATCTATAACAGAAGAGGAAATTCAGCAACGAATTTCCTCTTTTGCATAAAAGGCGGGATTTCCCGCCTTTTATCGTTTCTTATTTATTCTTCTTAAAGCTTTTAATCGCCGGTTTCCAATATTTGACGGCAACATATCCAACACCCAGTATTAATACCCAGCCGAGACTATCTCCCAGTGGAACCGGGTCGGGATCCGGATTGCAATTGATATCATCAAACGGATTATCGCTTTGAGCACTTCTCATTGCTGTATTTTGAGAGGGCCAGTCATTACTGAATGGTTGGACCGGTACAGCATCCTCAGCATACACTGACAACCCGAGAAACAGCAGTGCTATAATAATATAGGTTTTCATAATCTTGCAGTGTTATTCGTTAATAACTTTCTTTGATACTGTTCCGGTTGACTGGTAAACCTTTACAAAATAGACACCCTTCTGACTCAACCCGAAGATTTCGGTATCTTTTTGAGCCACTGAAGTATAGAGCATTCGACCTGTGACATCGAAGATTTCGATACGGTTACCCGCTTCAAGACCTTTGATGGTTAACTGATCGTTATTTACATACATCCAAAGCGAGCCGACCGGAGTGACTACCGCGGTTGCTGACTTCACAATGTTGAGGACGAACCTGTTGCTGAATGTTCCGGTAGATGATGTAAACTCATAGTCTGTACCATCTATCACATTGGCAGCGTTTGTGTAGGTATCTTCCAATACAACACTGTAACCACTGGCGGCAATGGACGGATTATTTTCCAGATTGATCCGGTAGAAACCTTCTTCACCTATATAGACATTCAAAGGAACTCGGGTAACTCCCGGATCTTCCGGAATATCATTAATACATAATGCCTTACCATCCACGATCATGCTCAACTGAGGTAATTTAGTATTGCTGCTTCCGAATTTGCCCATATCGCGTCCTACTTCAAATGATTTGGAAGCATCAGCGTTGAGGACAATCAATGCACGGTCACTATAATTGGCCTTCTTGATATTCAGGGCAAATAATAACGGATCTCCTACTGTAACAGAGCGTGCCTGATAGACATTGTCAGTATTCAAAATATCAGCTTTTGAGATATCCTGACGACCTTCAGGTTGTAACTGATAGTCTGTATTCCACTTGAACGGAACGGTGTCAGGAATTTCAATGAACATCGGGGTAAACGGACTGAATGCCTTAGCATTGGTTTCCAGGTTCACTACCGTTGGGATATATTTATCGTAAGTAGTCTCGTCGGATTTCCAATATACCACGTTGAAAGGCCAGAAGTTTTTGGTTTCATAAGGCCATTGAGGCAACAGTACATTTCCTTTAATCTTATAATAAGATGAATAAGGTATTCCGACAAGGTTCCAGCCCTGGTCTCCATCATTGCCACCACCGGTGCCACTATTACTCAAAGAGAGTGATTTGTAGCTCATGAGCAATGACTTCGGTTGGTCATTCAGGAAGTCGCGGTTACCGTTGTTATCCAATGATTTAAAGTAAACCAAACGTTCATCCGGCAGAACAGCAAAGTTGTAACCTTTGTATTTGGTCATACCGTTATTGACATCAAGGTAGCTCCAGTTCTTACTCGGTTGGTTATATAGGCTACCTTCTGATGATCTGCGGATACCATCATATTCTCTTACGGAGAATCCTCCGGAAACATTGAATGGTAATGGATTCATCAAAGAGTCTAATACTCCGCCTGTGGTGCTTACATCAAATGGTAGATAGATGAAGTGCCATTTGTTAGGCGCAAACCGACGTGCGTAATAAACATTGTCAACATTCAGGGTATTACTTCCGGAATAAACACTTGCAACACCAGTTGTTCCGTAACCTAATTCACCCGATAGAGCCCCGTCTTTACCTTCATTGAAGATCAGTCCGTCTATATCAACATCTCCCATTAGTTTCAGGTGTGAGCCTGGATCAAGAAGCACAAAGTCTTTCTTTTCAGGATTAATCTGTTGTGCTGTTGTCGGCCAGGTTAAGTTGACGGTATTTCCAGACCAGCTTATATCGCTCGGCTCGGTCAACAGGTAACGTGATTCAAATGCGCCCATGTCAACATTGCGCCCTTTGATCCGTTGTGAAAGTTTCAGGTCGGCTGTTAAGCCAAGGGCTGCCACTTTGCTATTATCACCTGCGGCTTTCAGTTTGGAGAACAGATTCAACCAGTATCCCCTGTAGTAATCGTCAGATGAATAATTTGGTGCATCGCCAAAGTTTGGTCCCCAGGTATGATCGTTTACAGGATCAAGAGCAATGTTGTTGTTTGTCGTCGGTCCGTATGTCGTACCATTGAGATCCTGAACTCCGGAATAGGAAATGTTAAGTAAGCCGTTGACCTGAACTGTATTATTATAGATAATAGAATTCGTAATCGTTCCATCACCGTTTACTCCGGTTCCCTCATTTTCAACCAGGGTTGAGAAGTGCATAGCACCGGTACCGGTTAAGTTCAGAATTGCACTGGTGCTGCCGTTTTTACCGATCAGAGAGTTAATTACCTGACCACCATTGCAATTAATTACCGGACGGGTTGCTGTATTGTTAAGCAGGACTACGGAATACTCCAAAGAAACACCACTTATTAAATCGGCAGCTCCGTAATTAATAGTACCGGGACCATTTCCTTCAATAAAGAATCCATTTACTTTGATCCCCTGTTCTACAGTTGCCGGACTCTTCAATATCGGCATTGTGGCAGTCGATGACTGTCTCAGTCGGGTTGGACGATAGATCGGATTGCGGTATTTGATGTCATTATCAATCGCATCGTTCGGATATGGTCTGAACCCACCGTAAATCTTCAATCCGTCTTTGAGTAAATAGCCGTTATTTCCGTAATCACTGGCATCATACTCACCACAGGCTACCCACACTTCTTTATTTGCAAGGTTGATAGCATGTTGCAGATCTCCCATAGCGTGAGCCCAGTCGCGACCGTCACTACACCAGCCTTGTCTTACGTAAATCCGATCCCGGTTGACGTAAGTTACAGCAGGAACTGTGATGATAATATCAGGACTTGTGGTGACATTACCAGCGTTGTCCGTAGCGGTCCATCGGAGGATATTATCGCCTTCAGGCAACAGGTGTTTACCCATATTGTCGTTGCCACTCCATAGTACGACACTGTTGTTGATAATTTGCCAGGTTAAGGTAACCGGACCGTTGCAATCGGTTGTCGTAACATCAGGAGCAGTATAATATCCGCCGCAAACGCTGTCTTCCCGTGTGATTGTCTGGCTTGAAGGCAATCCGTTAATGACAGGATTATGTGCATCTTTAATTACAATTGTTTGATTGAATGTAGCTTCTTTCTGTGCTGTGTTTTTCACTGTCCAAACCAGATTGTAGGTTCCGAATGGGAGATTTGTTCCATAATCAGGAATTGACAAAGTGAATTTAGGATTAGGGGCTGAAGTGCCTGCATCCGGACTTTGTGCAACGCCATTAACTGTTAACCTGATATCTAGTGTATTATCTGCTGTACAGGCATCGTCAAAGGTGTATTGTTTTACAACAGTAGCCGAACATTGGTCAGATGCCACATTTACGGTTTCATTGGTAATGCTTCCACCTACCACAACAGGTAATTTACCGCTATATAATGTTATTTTTTGAGTACAGCTGGCTGTTCTGCCCACACCAATACCAGTCGCTGTCCAGGTGATTGTTGTTTCTCCCGTATTAAATACGACATTGCTAATGTTTCCATTGCCAGATCCTGAAGTAGCACCACTTAGTTCCCAGTGAGGAGTTAAAGTTTTGTTACCATCACAAGGATCGTAGGCAGCCGGAGCTGTAAATGAAAGCGCTTTAGAGCAGCCGTTTTCAGATTCATCCATATAAATGGTCGCGTCTGAATTACAGGTAATCACCGGTGGAGCTTCGGCAGATGCGTTGAATGCCAGATAATTTGTAGCTGATTTGACATTGTACTGGTAAACACCACCGTTATTCTTGAATGTCAATACGTAAGCGGTATAATCAACTGACGGGGTCAGACCGGTTATCGTTACGTTATTTCTTACAGTTGATCCACTGACTGTCGTTTCGCCGGTTTTTCCAAATTGAACACAATACCACGTTGTATCATTCGGGGCAGTTCCAATTTTAAATGAAGAACCGGGAGATGCCAGGTTAGTACCGGCTGTCATTGCTGCACCTTCCGTAAGCATATGCAGCATAGGTAATTTGCTTTGCGGTACATTTTTAGGCGCAATAAACACAACCGTACCATCACCTGAACGATTATCCCTTTGCCATGTCAGGACTGCTTCTGTATTGGAAGAACCACAGTTTTTAAGCAGTGAAACAGCCTGATCCGTGTAATTGGTATATTCATAGGCTCCTGCATCGAATGCTGCATCAGTTGTCGGTGTAGGACGAACGACATCTCTTTCATCGTCGGCTGGTCCCCAGGTTGGTTTCGGAACAAATGTCAGTGCAGGGCTGCCATAGATCAGAGAATCAGTCGGAGCAGTCAGTTTGGATGCGGTTACATTAAATCCGGACAATGTATTGCTCAACACTTCACTACTTGAATGGTTGAAGTAATATTCAGTTGCCCCATAGGAAGTTTCCGGAAGTCCGTCTCCCATTTTGGTGCCACCATTAAATACATTGTAACCTAATCTGGTAAACAGGTCTGTTATTGAAATGCCATCAATAATCCGCAAGTCGATCATGTAATCTCCTCCGGTTTCTGTTTTGGCATGGTTGTCGGCCATTATATTGCCACCAAAGGCGATGGATCCGGCTGCTGCCAGACAGATACCTCCGGTAGAGGTTAACCTTGACGTATTATCGTTGTCATTACCGCTTCCCAGAATACAGTTATTAAACAGAGTACTTGATTTCACCGTAACCGTGCCATCATCAATTATCATCATGGCGCCTGCAGCTCCAACGCTCTTATCGGCAGTTGCCGGAGAGCCTGGATTTAATCTGGATCCGCCATCAGCGCTAACCGCAATGGTGTTATCAGATACCGTAGAATTAATGATGGTTACATTGTTAGTGGGAAGGGCTTTAACCATTATAGCTCCCGCTGAACCATAAGCCTCAGTTTGACCGGTAGCGGTACTGGTACCGGTTATACTGTTATTGGAAATTGTTGATTTGGTAATAGTCAGGTTGCCATTGATTACAGACATTGCTCCGGAAGCGCCATAAGCACCATCGGAGGCCGAATTAGAAGTTCCTTCGGCACTGTTATTATGAACGTAACAGTTTTGCAGACTGACATTTCCACATTCGCTGAAAAGAGCTCCGGCTCCACCGTATTGACTACCTGTATTGACTGTGATGTCCTTGTTGTTGTATAGCTCACAATTGATTAAAGTCAGATTACCCGCATTGTGAATACTACCACCACGACCGGCTAAGCCTGTCACGGTTGTTTTACCATTGGCCAATGCCAGGTTTTTGAAAGTAACACTCTTTGGCGAAGCACAATCAGTACTGATAATATCAAACAGACGAATAGCATTCTGTCCATCCATTACCGGTAATACCAATGCAGAACCATCAATGGTCAGGTTTTTGTTGCTGATCGGTATTGGTCCAAAAGATGAATTCAAAGAGATTGTTCCTTTCTGTGGTAATCCCGGGGCGAATGTGATTGTGGAACCATCAGGGGCCATTCGGGTACACCAACGTAAGCTTCCGCAAGTTTTTGTATCCGCCAAAATGTCGACTAAAGTCGGGTCATGATAAGTAATCGTAATAGATACGTGGATGGTATCGCTTACACATGACGGGTCTTTGGATTGCGTTACGACATAAGTCTTGGTAAAGGAGCTTCCCGGTGATGGAATAACTTTGGTCATATCCATCAGATTACTGTAAGCGACCGGAGTTCCGTCCAATTCAGAAAAGTATAGTTCGTTACCATTAGTTGCTTCTACAACATTGAACCATGATATGGATTCATCTCCCATACAATAGACTTTGTCTCCATTATCTTTAGGTTTCGGTGGTTGTATGATGGTTATCTTGATCTTGATTGCAGCATCACATAGCGTATCAAACTTGTTCACCGGAATGGCCAGATAATTGCCACCGTTTACACCGTCCAGTACACTTAATTCTGAACCAGTCTTTTTCCATGTAGCATCAGCCGCATAGAATGAGTATGTATTATCCGGAAGTTTTGATATAATCTGTGCCAGCGGAATTCCAGTCGGATATTTTCCCGGACAGAAATTGATCATTATATAATCGGGTTTTCCTTCACAGAATCCGTTAACATGAATGGCGACTGTATCCGGTCCGTAGATCGGTTTACTTTTGCAAAGGCCGGAAGGTATAGTCCATCCATTTACCGAAGTTGCATTAAAACGTGTTCCGCTAAGAGTTCCAATACCGGAGACATATCCGATCAGTTTTATATCCCGGGCACATTCATTATTCAGGAAAACACAACTATCTGTAGCCCGCAACTTGAATGTCGCATCTGCCCAAATATAGGTAGAATCCCAGTTGGCTATCGGAGGATTGAAGGTGCAGGATCCGGTTTTATCATTAGGACCGGGCAAATGCTTCATGCTGATTTCAATCTGGTGCAAGGCCGGATTATAAATCATACTGTTCGGTTGGTAGCAGGTGCCATTGGGCAAATAGAATGCTCCGGATAAAGAACCGTTGACGTAAGATGTATTATAAGGGATCGGAATTTTAACAAAGAAACTGTCTATACTTTCGGTTCCAATATTCGTTATTTTCAGGTCATATTGTATTTGGTCACCCGGATTAACTTGTGGATTACCACCTACAATAGTGGCGTTGTTATTGAATACCAAAATGGGTTCAGGCGTATAAGCGTCAACCGACATAGCCACCATGAATACCACAATTTCATCCGTATTTGCTCTGTAACTGAATACAGTTTTGGTCTGGGCGTTACCCATCAATTGCTTATTGGAATTATCCAATAGGAATTCATCGGCATCCATGCCTGCGTTATCCCCCATTCTGGGAATACGATTCCCTTCGGTATAGATAGATGAACAGAAGAAATTATCGGGATCGTGATTGTAAGGATTAGGAATATAATACCATAAGCTATTATTGGCATTCGGTGGATTACTAACCAGATAATCAGTTGTGAAATTGTCCAGTGATGTTTTGTATGCCACATTAAACCAGTCGTGTACAATAGAAGAGTCTCCTTCTCCGGCCATTACTCCCAGTTTCAGACTAACCGGGCCGGATAGCACGGATTTAAATCCGTCGATTTTAAAAGCATATCCACTGGTTCCGTTTGGATCAAGATCGGCAAAACCATCAAAAATGGTAATATTCCGGGTGATCTCATCCGGGTCTTCATACACAATGACCATACCCCAACCGGCGTAGTCTCCAATATCACCACCGGAGCCTTCCTGGGTTTTGATGTTTGCAACGGTGTAATTTCCTACACCATGAGCTTTAACGTATGGTGTAACATCTACAAAGCAGACATACTGTTGTTTTGTACCGAGTGTCCAACGATCAGCTGGTGCTGCATCAAGAGGGAAATAGGATGTAGCTCCGGGGCCTTTTAATAATACATGACCCTTTTCAACTGGTGTCCATGTGCTGGTTTGTTGCTTCCATATTGTGGAAGTCGAGTAGTAATACTTAGTACTACCGCCCCCCCAGGAACTAGTGCCTGCAGCTCCCGGAGGTGTTGACTTGGAAATATAAGGATTCCCATTGGGTGAAGTCAGATAGACATAAGCATACGGATTGGTCAGATTCTGATCATTGTAATAAAGCCTGTAGTAAGAGGTATTTGTTACACCGTTCAGGTTAGCCCTTGTCCAGTAATAATACTTCGTAGGCGGTTTGGGAAAACTTTCTGTCCTTTGGGTTTTAGTTGCAGACAGAGGGTCTGCGAGGACTTTGTAATCTCCCCGTCCGGTCCAGTACAATCCGGCATATTTGATTTTGGATGGATTACAGTCTAAGGCTGCTTTATTGGCCAGCACTAGCTCTGCTGTCGAAGAGTTGAATGTAGAGTCATCATTGTCAACATCTACAAACCTGAAGTCAAAGTTTGTACCTGCACCATTATCGCCGGAAGCAATACCGAGTAGGTTCGTATTACCTATAATATGGAAATCCCCCTTAATGGTAAAAATTCCATTAGGGACATCTGTCGGGTGGTGTCTCATCATAAAGGGCACTTTGACTCCCCCCTGGCCGAATGCCGACTGAGTAAGTGTCAATCCCGCTATGGCGATAAGCATTACCCAAAACATGCCAATACTTCCGACATTTCCGATAGGAGATGCGAAAGTCCGTTTGGAGTTATAATTTTTCGGTTTCATATCCATTACCTTTAAAGGTTACTGACTATTTAAATTTAATTGCTGCAATAAAGACCCTGATCCCCTTATCGTATAGTGCGCTAAGTTGGTCATTGATAGCCGGGGCTATCAGCTCCCTTGCTCGCGCTTCATACATCGACGGATCAGCGGATTCGTAGAGTTTAGGGTAAGTCTGCAATACCAGATAATGTACAGATGAGGCCTGTTTCAGTAAATTGGTAACTCCTGTCATCTGGTTAATATCCTCAGCATTGGAGATATCCAGAACGACCATTTCCAGTGCAGGATTGGTATTGATCCAGTTTGATCCCATGGCATTAAAATCAGGAATAGTACTATGTGCACGTTGGCAAATACCAGGGATGCAGGTCAAAGTAAATTCCTGCCCATCTTTTGAGCCAATCAGATTAGCGGTGACACTCAGAAAATTAAAGCTGTTCAGCTCATCAGTAGTCAATACCCTGGTCACCTCGTCCCGATCAGCATATCCGCCGGGATCATTGGATGCTTTCAGTAACCGGTAAGTTTGTCCTTGTAGCATACATGAAATGAGAAGCATTGTCATAATAATGAAAAGCCTGCTTCTTAATAACTGATTTAGACGACTTGTTTTCATATTATAGGCTTAAGTTAATTGCTGATAAAGAGGAGGGTAGTAGCCACGAATAGAGCCCAAAACAGGTGACAAACGGTTGATCGGTCTGTCACATTTTGTGCATCTTCTTATTTGAGAATGAAAGTCAGATAGTTGAAAGGTAGTTTACTGTTGCGTTATTTCTTATATGCTCCATATAGCATATCGTTTCGGGTTTAGGTTAAAAACAGATTTTTCTTCTGTCTTAATTGTAAATCTACTTCGGCTTCTGATTCAACGGGTTACCAATCCCTCCATTAAGTTTCTTTGAATAGTTAAGAGAAAAGTTCTTTCAGATTTAGTCTTTCTTCCTACTTAAATGTTCAGGTTAAAATGATGAATTCGTTCTTTTATTCATCACATTTTGTATTACATATAACATATTGCTTAAGAATTACACCGTCAATAATCTATATTCCCGGAAAATTCTTTTAAAACCCTGAAATCAGGTTTATCCCTTCAAAATTGATTCATTTCATTGATTTAGGTTGTCGGATATTGTCGCTTTCCACAGATATAAAACACTACATGAATAAGTAAAGTTCTACGATTAATTGTTAAACGAATCATTATTAATGAGTTTCCCACGCCCCTGCCATTAAAAAAAGTCAATCGCCGAACTCCGGATTTGCAGTGTTTGTAATGCCGGTATTACACTTCTATCCGCAAGTACGCGATACCCTTACATTTTGTAAGCAGATAAGCCCAACCGTCAAAGTTTTATTATAATTTAATAGGGCTCATTCCTTTCCCGATAAATAAATGGCTAAATTTGCTTTTATCAGCCAAACGACTGAGAATAACCCTTTTCTCCCTATTATAAACTACACATCTATGCAAAAAGTTACCAAAGAAGCGGCCCTTGCCTATCATGAACAAGGCAAACCGGGCAAAATAGAGGTGATCCCTACCAAACCCTACAGTACGCAAGCGGACCTATCTCTTGCATACTCTCCGGGAGTAGCGGATCCCTGTCTCGAAATCGAAAAAGATCCGGCAAACGCTTATCGTTACACGGCAAAAGGAAACCTGGTTGCTGTAATTTCAAACGGTACGGCAGTATTGGGTTTAGGTGATATTGGCGCCTTAGCCGGTAAGCCGGTGATGGAAGGGAAAGGCCTGCTCTTCAAAATATTTGCAGGAATCGATGTCTTCGATATTGAGATTAATGAAAAAGACCCCGAGAAGTTTATCCAGGCCGTAAAGGCTATCGCTCCGACATTCGGCGGTATTAATCTGGAAGATATCAAGGCGCCGGAATGTTTTGAGATCGAAAACCGTCTCAAAGCGGAACTTGATATCCCCATCATGCACGATGACCAGCACGGTACGGCTATTATTTCAGGCGCCGGATTGATCAATGCGCTGGAGATCGTTGGCAAAAAGATAGATGAGGTCAAGATCGTGGTGAATGGAGCCGGTGCTTCTGCCAGTTCCTGTACCCGGCTTTATAAGATGCTGGGGGCGAAAAAAGAGAATATCACGATGGTGGATAGTAAGGGCGTTGTTTCGATACATCGCAGTGACCTGACTCCTGCTAAAAAGGAATTTGCCACCACCCGCACTATAAAGACTTTGGCCGAAGCGATGGAAGGCGCCGATGTATTCCTCGGACTTTCAGTTGCCGATGTTTTGACTAAAGAGATGGTACGTTCAATGAATCATGATCCTATCGTATTTGCATTAGCAAACCCGAATCCGGAGATTTCGTACGAGAATGCCAAAGCGTCACGTTCAGACCTGATTTTTGCAACCGGACGTTCGGATCATCCTAACCAGATCAATAACGTGCTCGGATTCCCTTACATCTTCCGTGGTGCATTGGATGTAAATGCCAGTTGTATCAACGAAGAGATGAAGCTGGCTGCTGCTATATCCATTGCAGAATTGGCCAAACAGCCTGTTCCGGATGTGGTAAATGCCGCTTATAACATTACCAACCTGACTTTCGGACGTGAATACATAATCCCGAAACCGCTTGATCCTCGTCTGTTGACCACGGTAGCTCCGGCTGTGGCTAAGGCGGCTATAGAATCAGGTGTTGCACTGAAAACGATTACAGACTGGAAAGCTTATGATCTGCATTTGCAGGAGATGATGGGCTATGACAATAAACTGATGCGCCGCCTTTCTGAAACTGCCCGTCAAAACCCTCGTCGTGTAGTATATGCAGAAGCAAATCATGCCAATATGCTCAAAGGGGCTATTCAGGCCAAACAAGACGGTTATTGTTTCCCTATATTGTTGGGAAATGAGGAGCGCATTCAGAAGATTGCGGCAGAACTTGGGCTAAGCCTCGAAGGCGTGGAGATTGTAAACATGCGTCATGACCGCGAAGAGGAACGCCGTGTCCGCTATGCACACATCCTGGCTGATAAGAATGCGCGTAAGGGGATTACCTTTAACGATGCCCTGGAGAGAATGAATGACCGCAACTACTTCGGTATGATGATGGTGGAATCGGGAGATGCTGATACCTTTATCACCGGTACTTATACGAAATATTCCGAAACCAGCCGTATTGCCAAAGAGGTGATTGGCATCCGTGAAGGGTATAACTGCTTTGGTGCGATGCACATCGTCAACACCAAAAAAGGGCCTTATTTCTTCGCCGATACGATGATTAACCGTCTCCCTTCGACCGAGACGTTGATTGACATTACCCGTTTGACCAATCGTGCGGTAAAATTCTTCAACATCAAACCGGTGATGGCGATGATCTCTTTCTCGAACTTCGGAACGGATACCGAAGGTAGTCCGGCTTCCATTCATGAGGTGGTGAGACAGCTTCACGAAAATTATCCGCACATCGATGTCGATGGGGAGATGCAGGTGAATTTCGCACTGGACAAAGATCTACGCGATTCGAAATTCCCATTCAGCAAGTTGGCCGGTAAGGATGTGAATACATTGGTCTTCCCGAACCTTAGTTCCGGAAATGCTGCATACAAACTAATGGCTAACATGGGTGGTGCCGAGATCATCGGTCCGATCCAGATGGGACTAAACAAACCGATCCACTTTACCGATATCGAAAGCTCTGTGCGTGATATTGTCAATCTCACAGTAGTGTCGGTGCTTGATGCACTGGCCTGTGAGAAACTGGCTGAGATTGATAAACGACGATAAGTTTTTTATTGATAAAAACGAGAGAGAATTTCCGAAAGATCAAACCTAACAGGTCTTGAAGACCTGTTAGGTTTATTCTCAGAAACGGATTAAGACTTAATACAAACGAGCTGCATTGTCAGGAGGATCATACCTGAATATGCGGCTTTTTTGTATTAGGCATATTACCTGGACCTGACGTTCTTTACAAATAGAAAAAAGACTATGACGAACTGAGTTTCTTCTTTGAAAAATGGTCAGGAGGCTGCCGCTCTTGCATTTCTGACCGTCTCCCTCGCATTTCTGTCTGCCTCTCACGCATTTCTGCCTACCGCTATCGCATTTCTGCGTGCCTCCCTTGCATTTCTGACCGCCTCCCTCGCATTTCTGTCTGCTTCTCACGCATTTCTGTCTGCCGCTCTCGCATTTCTGGGGGCCTCCGGGGTGTTTTTGCCAGATAACTCTACCAAAACCTTTGAGTTTAGATAATCCGGGAAAAGGATAGGCATGAAAAAGACCCTCCCCTTGCGGAGAGAGTCTCTTCAAATTTACCTAAACATACTATCTACCAAATGAAAACCTATTGTTCTTTCAGCATACTATTTTCCCAAATCAATATCTTCAGCTGAATCGAATTCTATTTGAAAGTGAAGAAGCCTCCGGTTCCCAACCTTTAAACCATCACAAAAAGAAATGGGAGGGAGGCTTCATACTCAGACATATCGTAGGATTATTTAAAAGCGTCGAGTGCAACGGTCGGTTTGCCGGAGTTGTCGAATGCGCCGTATGTATAACTTTTCCATCCGCCGTAACATTCCGGTTCCCAATAGAAGACGCCCAAGCCTTTGTTGCCGGAAACGGATTTTACCTTGGTAATCAAGTCGGTCAGAAAGCTTTTGCAGGCAACCGGTGAATCCCAGCTCATGCCACACTCCACGACCATCACCGGCGTTCCATAGCGTGACACCAGATCAATCATGTTTGCCAAAACCTGAGTATTGCAGGTCGCCCAGTCGTTGGCGGTGGTGAACCAATTTGGATAGACCGACATGCCGATGACATCCCATTTCGCGCCGTTATTCTTCAGTCCGTCAAATATCCAGCGGTACAGGGAGTTGTTGTACCCGTTATTGAGATGCACAATGACCTTGGCATTGGGAAAAACCGACTTCACCGCATTGTATCCGGCATTGGTCAGGGCGGCATAGTTGGCCATCGATTTTGAAGCCCTTCCATCTTCCCACAGCATACCGTCACTGGTCTCATTGCCCACCTGTACCCAGACTGGGGTAATCCCGTTGTTCTTTAAAGTGGTCAGGACTGAGGTTGTGTGAGTGGCTACCGCTGCCTTCAGGTCGGTGAAGCTGAGTGAGGTCCAGGCTGCCGGTTTGGTCTGTTTACTGGGATCGGCCCAGGTATCGCTGTAGTGAAAATCAATCATAATACGCATCCCCAGGTTTTTAGCGCGCGTAGCCTTAATCAGGATATCGTTGGTGTTGCAATAGCCGTTGGCCGGGTTTACCCACACGCGCAGACGGATACTGTTCATTCCGAGGCTTTTCATCAGAGCGGTGCATTCGGTGGCAACGCCTGACGAATTGTAAAACTTCTTGCCGCTGGCTTCCATCTCTGTCACCCAGCTGATGTCGGCTCCTTTGGCAAAGGTTGTGGTATCGGTTTTAGTCGTATCGATGGGATTGACGACCGGGTCACTGCCTTTACAGCCGGTTATTCCCAGAATCGTGTACCCGATTGTCGCCAGGGTGAGGAGTGATTTTGTTATGATTGATTTCTTCATGAGAGAAATGTTTTGTTCTTTGTTTACTGCCCCTAAATCCCTCTAAAGGGGACTTTTGTCGCAGTAAGTAAATGAAAAACAGAGCGAATGAATGTTTTGACTATGAAATTCTATTTATATCCTGCACTCTCTATAAGTCCCCTTTAGATAATGTCATATGACAATACAAGGGGTAAGTAAGAAATTTATAGATCATTGACATTATTGTTTATTATAGATTGATATTCCTGGATTACGCGTTTTGCGATGTTCGTA